>NZ_JBFUES010000082.1:0-13655 GCF_056403875.1 Bradyrhizobium sp. P2_E8 | reverse complement strand
GCATATCGTCGTCCGATGCACGCAGAGGCTTGCGCAGATCGGAGGCATCCTCGTGGCCGAGGCAGGTGTGCAGCGTGCCGGTGCAGGTAATGCGCACCCGGTTGCAGGATTCGCAGAAATTATGGGTCATCGGCGTGATGAAGCCGAGCTTGCCGCCGGTCTCGGCAATGCTGACATAACGCGCCGGGCCGCCGGTGCTTTCGGCGAGGTCCGTCAGCGTGAATTGCTGGGAAAGGCGCGCGCGCACCAGCGACAGCGGCAGATACTGGTCGATCCGTCCCGCGCCGATCTCGCCCATCGGCATGACCTCGATCAGCGTCAGGCCCATGTTCTTGCCGTGCGCCCAGCGCATCAGCTCGGGAAGCTCGTCCTCGTTGAGGTTCTTCAGCGCCACCGCGTTGATCTTCACAGCGAGTCCTGCGGCGCGCGCGGCCTCGATGCCTTCCAGCACCTTGTCGATCTCACCCCAGCGAGTGATCTCGCGAAACTTCCTGGGATCGAGCGTGTCGAGCGAGACGTTGATGCGGCGCACGCCGCAATCGGCAAGCTCCCGGGCATACTTTGCCAGCTGCGTGCCGTTGGTGGTCAGCGTCAGCTCGCCGAGGGCGCCGCTCGACAGGTGGCGCGACAGCGAGCGCACCAGCGTCATCACGTTGCGGCGGACCAGCGGCTCGCCGCCGGTGAGCCGCAGCTTCCTCACGCCCTTGGCGATGAAGGCCGAGCAGAGCCGGTCGAGCTCCTCCAGCGTCAACAGGTCCGCCTTGGGCAGGAACGTCATGTCTTCCGACATGCAGTAGAAGCAGCGCAGGTCGCAGCGGTCCGTGACCGAGACACGCAAATAGCTGATGGTCCGCCCGAACGGATCGGTCATGGCGCTCGACAGCGCTGCGCGGGGATTCGCGGAAGATCCGTTCATACCAAATGCCTTGTCACTGACGGCGACGGGCGCATCTTTGCTTCAACGGTGCCCTCGAAGCAATCTAAGCATCGCGGTGCCTGAGGACAATTGGGGGCGATAACGGAGGTCAGCGCTTGCCCGCGTTCGGATCGGGGAAGGGCGAGTCTCCGGCGGCCGGTGCGGCTGCTGCGGGCGCGGCTGCGGCCGGTTTCGGCTTCTTCGGCCGGTGCGGCTTCCTCACCGGCTTGGGCGGGGTGGCCGGCTGGAGTTCCGCAAACACCGGATTCGGATCGGTGGTGACCRAGGCGGGCGTGGTGAGATCGCCGGGGTTCTTGATGATGTTCACCGGGATGCTCGCCGGCTGGTACTTGGGCAGCGCGAAAGCAACCGTGAACGGGGCATCGGGGGCGGGAACGGAGACCGAGCAGGGGGTCTTGCAGCCTGGGCCGAGCGAGGTCTTGGCGTCAGCCCCCGGAGGGCTGGATTCGAGCTGGACCTGGACCGTCGGCGGCGCCGACTTGAACATGTCCCAGGACATCGAGGAGCAGCCACCAAGACCAGTTGCCCCCAGGAGACTCGCTCCCGCTAACGCAATCGCGCTGACACGACGCATGACCATCCACTTCTACTGCGACGAACCGCCACATCCCCGGGCCGACCTTAGGAGCGTCGTCTGGGGCAGGCAACCGGCGGGATGCGCATAGTTAATAGTTGGTTAACGCGGGGGATCTTCAGAATTGTTACAGAATTTCAGTGGCTTGCCGAGGCCCGCGCCGTCATCAGGCTATGGGCTGCGGCCGGCAGGTCGCGCATGTGATGGATCAGCCGGTCCGGCTTCAGCTCGGCGATCGGCACGTCCGTGTAGCCGAAGCTGACCCCGATCACGGGCACCCCGGCGCGCCGGGCCACGCCGACATCGGTTCCGGCATCGCCGACCATGATGCTGGCTTTGACCTCTCCGCCGGCGCGGGCGACCGTTTCCCGGAAAATGGCCGGATCCGGCTTCTGGACGCCAAAGGTGTCGGCGCCGCAGATCGCCGCGAAGCGGCGGCTGAGGTCGAGCTGGTCCAGCAGGCGCTTGGACAGCCATTCCAGCTTGTTGGTGCAGACGGCAAGGCGATGGCCTTGCGCCGCAAAATGGTCGAGCGCGGCCTCCAGCCCCTCGAAAGGCCGGGATTCGACCGCGATATGCTCGGCGTAATAGGCGATGAAATCCGCCGTCATCCGGTCCATGTCCGAAGGCGTCACGGTGCGACCCTCGGCCTCCAGGCCCCGCTCGATCAGCTTGCGGGCGCCGGCGCCGATCATGTTGCGGGCCGACTGCATCGGCACGGGCGGCAGGCCTTCGCGGTCGAGCACGTAATTCAGCGCGGTGATCAGGTCGGGCGCCGTATCCACAAGCGTGCCGTCGAGATCGAAGACGATGGTGTGAGGGGAGGTCATGGTCCAAGCGCTATCGGTCCGGCCGGGCGGGCGCAAGGGGCGACGCCATAAGATCAGCTTATAGGCCTGTTCCCGCGCGGAAAACGAGGCTACATAGGCCGCCGCAAGCGGCCACGATCGGCGGCGCATTCGTGACTTCAAAGGCGGGCGCAAACGTGAATATGGACCAGTTGAAACGGCAGGCGGCGGGGCGCGCTCTGGAAGAGGTGCGGGACGGCATGCAGCTCGGGCTCGGCACCGGCTCGACCGCAAAGCATTTCGTCGAGCTGCTCGGCGAGCGCGTCGCGGCCGGGCTCAAGGTCATCGGCGTGCCGACCTCCGAGGCGACGCGCCTCGATGCGGAGCGCTGCGGCGTGCCGCTGACCACGCTCGACGATATCGACCATCTCGACATCACCATCGACGGCGCCGACGAGATCGATCCCGAGCTCAACCTGATCAAGGGTGGTGGCGGCGCGCTGCTGCGCGAGAAGATCGTGGCGGCCGCATCGGATCGCATGATCGTGATTGCCGACGACACCAAATGGGTGCCGACGCTCGGCCGCTTCCCGCTGCCGATCGAGGTCATCCCGTTCGGGCTCGGGGCGACGCGCAGGGCGATCGAGACGGCATTTGCCGCCTGCGGCGTTTCCGGGCAAATGGCGGTACGCAAGGCCAAGGGCGGGGCGGAGGACAGCCACGTTTTCGTCACCGATGGCGGCCACTGGATCCTCGATGCCCAGCTCGGACGAATTGTCGATCCGCCCGGCCTCGCCAAGGCGTTGAGCGTGATCCCAGGCGTGGTCGAGCATGGGTTGTTCATCGGCTTGGCCAGCTCGGCTGTTCTGGCGGGCGGCGAGGGAATTCGCGTGATTGAACGGCGAAAGCCGAAAGGAGACTAGGAATGAAGAGCGTTTTGAAGTTGCTGCCCGCTGCGGGCCTTGCCTTGGGACTGGCTTTTGGCGCGGTCCCGGCCGCGGCACAGCAAGCCGCCGCGCCCAAGGCCTCGCCCGCGGCGATCGCGTCGGCCAGGGAAATCCTGAGCATGAAGAACGCCACCGCGATGTACGCGAACGCGGTGCCCGGCATGGTCGAGAAGGTCAAGGCGACGCTGATCGGACAGAACCTCAACTACCAGAAGGACCTCAACGAGCTGGCGCCGGTCGTGGCGCAGCAGCTGGCCGGCCGCGAGAAGGAGATCGGCGAAGGCATGGCGCAGGCCTATGCCGCCCAGTTCAGCGAGCAGGAGCTCAAGGACCTCGTCACCTTCTACAAGTCGCCGCTCGGCAAGAAGCTGATCGAAGCCGAGCCGCGCGCCATCGACCAGAGCATGAAGGTCATGAATTCCTGGGCACAGAGTTTCTCCGAAACCATTGCGAGCGCGTTTCGCGCCGAGATGAAGAAGCGCGGCAAGGAAATGTGACGAGGACGCGAGGCGGGAAGGTCGGAGTGGACAATGGCTGAATTCGACGTCGACCTTTTCGTCATCGGCGGCGGCTCGGGCGGCGTGCGCGCCGCCCGAATCGCGGCCGGCCACGGTGCCCGCGTCACGATCGCGGAAGAGTACCGCATGGGCGGCACCTGCGTGATCCGGGGCTGCGTGCCGAAGAAGCTGTTCGTGATCGGCTCGCATGTCCGTCACGAGATCGAGGACGCCGCCGGCTTCGGCTGGACCATCCCGTCCATGAGCTTCGACTGGGCGACGCTGATCGCCAACAAGGACAAGGAGATCGCGCGGCTGGAGGCGGCCTACACGACGAATGTCGAAAAGTCCGGCGCGCAGATCGTCAAGAGCCGTGCGGTGATCGAGGACGCCCACACCGTCCGCCTGCTCGAGAACGACAGGAAGGTCACGGCGAAGTACATTCTGGTCGCCACCGGCGGCGCACCCAACCACGGCGCTTCGATCCCCGGCATCGAGCACGTGATCTCCTCCAACGAGGCGTTTCACCTCAAGAAGTTGCCGAAGCGGATCGTGATCCAGGGCGGCGGCTATATCGCGCTGGAATTCGCGGGCATCTTTGCTGGCTACGGCTCCGACGTCACCGTGATCTACCGCGGCGACAACATCCTGCGCGGCTTCGACGAGGATGTCCGCGCTCACGTTCGCAGCGAGATGGAGAAGCAGGGCATCACCATTCTCACCGGCTGCACGGTGGCGAGGGTCGATCGCCATGGCGAGGAATTCACCACGCACCTGTCGAACGGCTCGAGCGTGGCGTCCGACCAGGTAATGTTTGCGATCGGCCGCCATCCGGCCGTCGCCAATCTCGGCCTGGAGAAGGCCGGCGTCGCCATCAATCCGAAGAACGGCGGCATCGCGGTCGACCATTTCTCCAAGAGCTCGGTCGACAGCATCTATGCGATCGGCGACGTCACCCATCGCCACAATCTGACGCCGGTCGCGATCCGCGAGGGGCATGCGTTCGCCGACACCGTGTTCGGCAAGCGCGAGGTGAAGGTGGATCATTCCTCTATCCCGACTGCGGTGTTCTCGCAGCCGGAGGTCGGCACCGTCGGTCTGACCGAGACCGAAGCGCGCGCGCAGTTCAGCCACGTCGACATCTACAAGACGACGTTCCGTCCCATCAAGGCGACGATGTCCGGCCGCGACACCCGCGTGCTGATGAAGCTCGTCGTCGACGGCTCATCCGACCGCGTGCTCGGCTGCCACATCGTCGGTGACGCCGCCGCCGAGATCACCCAGGCGGTCGCGATCGCGGTGAAGATGAAGGCGACCAAGGCCGATTTCGACGCGACGTTTGCGCTGCATCCGACCGCGGCCGAAGAACTCGTCACCATGCGCACCCCGACCGCGCGCCACGTGCGTCAGGCGGCGGAGTAGGGGCGCTACCGTCTCAATGCAACGTTCCGGCCGCGGCTTCCTCGACCGCAGCCATCAGGTCGGCCGTGTTCGATTGCTGGATCATGTGACCCGCGTCCGGGACGCGGTGCATCTTGCTGTGCTTGATCTCGTCATGCAGACGGCCCGACTGCTCGTCGATGTCGATGAGGCGATCGTCCTCGCCGGCCAGGATGGTAACCGGCATGGCCAGTTCGCCGTAGGTCTTCGCAGACAGCATTGCCGCAGGGACCATCAGCGCTGCCTCGGCGGCGCCGGCACGAAGCTGCGAGGGACGCACGGCCAACGATTTTGGAAAGCCGTCGAATTTTTGCGGGACGGATTTCGGTCCGAACAGCTGCCGCAGCATCGCCGGCCACATCAGACGGCTGAGGATCGGGGAAATCGTGTGACTGAGGATATCGCCGAATCCCGGTATCGCCGGCCCGGCCATCGCCATCATGGCATCGGTGCGTGCCGTCGGGAAATAATAGCCCGATGCCAGGATCAAGGCCTCGACCGTCGAGGGGTGTCTGCTTGCCAAGGCAATCGCAACCGACGCTCCCCAGGAATGTCCGAGCACGATCGCCTTTTCGACGCCGATATGCGCGAGCGCGTCCTTGAATAGATCGGCTTGCGCCGCGGGCGTCCACACCACATTGCGGGGCCGCAGGCTGTGGCCGAAGCCGGGACGGTCGAACACGATGACGCGATAGTCCTTCGCAGCGAGGTCAATCAGACCGCTCGACTCGAAATCCTGGATCATGCTGCCATTGCCATGGAGCAGGACCAGGGGGCGTCCGGATCCGCGCTCGACATAGTGCAGGCGAACGCCGTCGATGTCGATGAACCGTCCTTGTGGCGGGTTATCGCGTAGTGCCTTGTCGGCAAGCCGCCGATTGACGACCGCGGCCGCAGCGGCGGGCCTTTTTTTGTGCGCTACGCGTATAAATACCCGACCGCCTTGCCTTCGGTGCGCAGGGGACGGATGTCCTTGTGGGTGATGATTTGACTCGCGAGGCCGTCGATCTCGTCGCGCTGCGTCGGGGTCCAGCTGCGAAGGTCGTTCATGCCTTTGAGCAGGCCGAGCCGGAGGACCTGGGTGTTCTCACCGACGCCGACGAGGCTGACCGAGCTCTTGCCGGCGGTCACCACGTCGCCGGCAGAGAGTTCAAACGTCTCGCCGGACTTGTTCTTGAATTCGGCCGTGCCGCGGATGACGCGATAGATCACGACCTCGCCCTTGGCAAGCGAGGCGCCGTCCACCGCCGCCGACGTGCTCTTCGGCAGCAGCGACTGGCCGGGCGGGTCGGTTGCGATGATGTGGCCGGTGACGAGATGCCCGCTCGGAATCTCGATGCCGATATCGCGCACATGGACCGGCATCGCCGATTTGACCGAGCCATCGGTGAGCGGCTTGAACAGCGCATCCAGCGCTAGCGGGTCCTGAAGCCAGAAGCCTGCATCGACAGGACGATCATGCAGAGGATGGCTCCAGGCCACACGTGGCGTCTCGGCCTCGTTGATCTGGCTCGGACCGACGATGGTCGGGTTCGGAAAGGTGGTCGGATCGGTGATGAAGGCTTCGAGGAATTTGCCCGAATAGCCCATCGAGATCGGATCGGGCACCACCGTCTGCGGCGTCTTCAAATTCTCTTCGGTCGAGAGGCCCGACCAGGTGTAGAAGAGCTGGCGGTGCACGATCGCGCTTTGCAGCATCACCGCGCCCGGGCCGACACTGTAGAAGCGCCCGTCGTAGTCGAAGGTGAATGCGCCCGAGGTGACCAGCACGAGCTGAAAGCCGCCGGGCGGAAGATGAAGATGGAAATCGGTGGGGCCGGTGTCCGGGCGGTAGATCGGCAGATTGGTCGCGACTTCGTGCAGCAGGAAGGTTTCGTTGTTGGCGTGAAAGCCCTCGTTGGCGCGATTGTAGAGGGCTTGCGGCCGGTAGGTCGCCTCAAACTTCGCGTTCTTGTCGCGGTCGATCGCGACGAAGTCCTGATCGTTCAGGCGAAGGGGCGTGCCATTCGGACGGGTGAGGCCGGTGAATTTGAGATCGCCCGCAGCATGCACGTTCATGGCATTCTCCGATCTGATCCGCTCGTCCCGACTGCCCTGGTGGCGAGGGCGGGGACTTGGGGCCTGATGCGGCTCTGCGAATTTTGGGCCAGTTCGGTTGCGGAGCAGCAAGTCGCCTCCGCGGCTCGGGATGGCGAGCCCGGGTAGCAGAAAATCCAGTGGTTCCGCCGAAGGTTAGACCGCGCGTTGCGCGCGATTGCCCGACCGTCCTGCCGAACCTCGCGATCTCGCGAAGGTGACCCGAATTGTCTAATTTGTCGGCAAGCCCTGACGGGCAGCGTGCAGGGCATGGCTGCTCCCAGGCGCAACCGCGGAACGCATTCGGCTCGGCGGGATTAGGCGTCCTAGGTTGCCTTTTTGAACCGAGACAGCAGCTCTCGTCCGGCGCTAACCCGGGAGTTTCCATGCAAGACGGCTACGCAAGGCCGCAGGAGGCCGCCCGCTACATTGCGGAGATCTGCACCGAGCTGCGCGAGATCGCGCATACGGCCGGACTTTCATTCCTGGCTCACCTGCTCAGCATGGTGATCCTGCAAGCCGGAAGGCATTGCAGCACCGAGGCACAGGAATTCCGCAAGACGTCCGAAGCCGCTCATTCGAACGACTGAAGCGCGCTCCGCTCGGGCTTGCCGGAGGGGCTGTCCGCCCACTTCGCCATTTCCATGGTTCGCGCATCGACACCTTCGCACCAGAAGCAGCTTGATTCTGTCGCGCCCTTCTCGGACAGGATGGGCACCAGGCCGCGGCCGCAGCCGGCGCAACAGGTGATGTCGGTCATGCGTTTCTCCAAGACTCTGTACAGGACTCTGTACAAGACACAGCAAATTCCGGAATGCCGTTATCGTTCCCAAGGCTTGCGCGGAGGCTATGTCGATGCAGAAGCGGTGCGTCCGACCAGAGCGCCCGTTCCTGATATCGTCGATGTAGCAATCCATTGTGACACGGCCGCGATGTCGTTGCCGCTTTCACGGTAGGCGCGAAGCTGGAACTCTGCCGAGCTGCCGCGTTCCACGATGGTGCGGCAATGCTCGACCTCGGACGCGCAATTCAGCGCATCCGCGTCCTCGGCGATGCCGTCTATCAGGCGGGAGAGCAGCTCCGAGATGGTGACCGGCCCGTCCTTCGAGGCAAAAATGCAATCGGTGCCGTAGCGCTGCGCGCGCCATTTGTTCTCGACCRCGATCGCGCGCTCGACGACCGTGACCTCTTTCGACAGATGGGGCCGCCGATACAGACGCCGCGTCAGGCAGCGATAGAGCGAGGCAATGGCAACGGCGTCGTCGACGAAGGTGCAGGTGTCGGGCGCGCGAAGCTCGAGGGTCGGATGCTTCATGGAAGGGCGCATCGCCCACCAGATGTGACTCTCGTCGGGGATCACGCCGGAGCGCTGCAATGCGCCGACATACTCGTCGTAATCATACCTGCTCTCGAACAGTTCGGGCAGGCCGGTGCGCGGCAGCTCGGAATAGGCCGCCAGGCGGTAGCCCTTCAGGCCCGTCTTGTGCGAGTTCCAGAACGGGGAGGATGCCGACAGCGCGATGAACAGCGGCAGATGCGGCAGCATCGCCCGCATCACCGCCATGCGCTTCTCGGGATCGGGCAGCTGGACGTGCACATGCATGCCGCACATCATGTTGCGGTGGCCGATGCTGCGCAGATCCTCGATCATCTCCTCGTAGCGCGGCTTCGGGCTCGGTTGTGACATGCGCCAGACGGCGGTCGGATGGGTGCCGCAGGCCATGATCACGAAGCCGTACTGGGCGGCAACGTTCGCGACTTCGCGGCGGAGAAAGCGGAGCTCTTCGCGCGCGTCGTTGACGTCGACGTGAACGTTGGTGGCGACCTCGAGCTGGGATTGCAGCATCTCCCGCATGGCCTGGCCGCCGGTCGACCAGTTCGCCGACTCGAACAGCTCGTTGGGAGTCTGGATCGCAACCTCCAGGCTGCGCCGATCGGCGAGGAAGTATTCTTCCTCGATGCCGAATGAATACTCAGCGGCCTTGCCGCGACCGCCGGCCGAGCGAATGACGAGGTGCTGCTTGTCGTCGGAAGAATCGAGACGCAGCAATTTCAAAACGTCCGAAGTAAATGTCATCGTGCCACCCGGCGAGGGCATTACCTGCGGACAATAATCCTCCTGGCGGGGGCGGGTTCCGCGTCGGACCCGCTGGAAATTGCAAGGTTGAACGGAACAATTTTCGCACTTTCGGACGCGCGCGCGATCAGGGCGTGATTGGGCGGCACCTCGGTCCAGTCCGATTCCTTGTCGAACGGTTCGGACACGACGATGACCTGGCCGCCGGCCTCGCGGAAATAGAGCGTGTTGGCGGCATCGTTGACCGCAACGCGAAACGCATAGAGATCCCTGCCGTTGGCGATCGCGCTGGTGAAGCGCAGCCGCTCGCGAAGCTGGCCTTCATTGACGAGACCGACGAGCGATTGCAGTACGGCTTGCGTTGCGCCAAGCGGGTCGTTGTCGAGGCCGGCGCCCATGATGGCGAGGAACACGGCTTCGGAGTCGGTCGTCCCCAATCGCGACGGATAAAAGGCATCCGGGATCAGCGCCTCGACCTTGCGCCGCAGCCGGTTCCAGCTGCCGACAAATCCGTTGTGCATGAACATCCACTGGCCGCAGGCGAAGGGATGACAGTTCTGCCGCGTCACGGCCGTGCCAGTGGCGGCGCGCACATGGGCGAAGAAGAGGTGCGAGCGCAGATGACGGCAGAGGTAGCGCAAGTTTTCATCCGACCAGGCAGGGCGCGTTTCACGGTAGAGGCCGGGCTCGGGATGCTCGCCATACCAGCCGAGCCCGAACCCGTCGCCATTCGAGCCCGCGGTGGACTGGAGCGAGCGGATGCTTTGCGCGATCAGCGAATGCTCGGGCTCGGTGACGTAAGGTTCGAACGAGGTGGTCTCGCCCCGGTATGCGATCCAGCGGCACATGAGGTTTCCTTGGGGCTTCCTGTCAGGCGGAAGATGCATTGTGAGGTGCACCAACAAGCCCGACAGCAGGATGGTTCCGGGCACGGATGCCGGGAACAGAAGCTGCCCTCAGATCGGAAGCGGGATCAGACGTGCGGCCTCGCGATCGTGCGGGTTCTCGCTCGCCGCAAGCCCCTGCGCGACGCCGACACGGTCGGCCTCGGGGCGGTTCTGGCTCATCTTGCGCTTGCCCTCGAACCGCACGACGGGAATGCGCACGCCGACGATCCCGCGCAACTGCGCGGCGATGAAATCGGCGGGCGCATCACCGACGGCCCAGGGTTTGGCGCGCGCGCCTTCGTGTCTGTTCGTGAGCCGCGTGACCGCATCGAGCAGGGGCTCCGTCTCCCAAAAGAACTCGACCGGGCCATAGGCATGCACGGCAACGTAGTTCCAGGTCGGTACGACCTTTCCGGTTTCCTGCTTGGTCGCGTACCAGGACGGGGTCACATAGGCGTCGGGACCGCCGAAGATCGCCAGCGCGTCTCCGATCGGTGGCAGCTTCCATTGCGGGTTGGCCTTCGCCACATGTCCGTACAGCACGCCATGCTCGCCTTCGCTCTCGTCGAGAAAGAGCGGCAAGGGGGTGGCGACCGGGCCCTCGGCGGTGGCCGTCACCAGGCTGGCGAGGCGGGCGCCGCGGATGGTCGCCCGGATGCTCTCGATGTCGTCGTCCCTGAAGGCGGGGGGAATGTACATGGCGTGTCTCCGTATCAGGTCCCGAGATAATCGGAATCTGGCCTACGAGAAACTGCCAGTTCTTAACGATTTCATCAGTCCAGTTCATCGACGGCTTGCGCAAGAAGCTTGCAGCCGCGCTCGATCTGCGCGGTCTCCAGCGCCGAATAGCCCATGACGAGGCCGAGCGGCTTCCGCGCTCGACTACGGCCGGTCGAGCGGCCGTCGAACAGCGCGGAAACGGGATAGATGCCCACGCCCTTTGCGCGGGCCGCCTGGACCAACGCATCCTCGCGCTTCTGCGAAAGGCCATCGAACCACGCCACCACGTGCAGGCCTGCGGCCGTGCCCTCGATCCGGACGCGATCTCCGAACCGGCGGCGCAGCGCACCGAGCAGCGCCTGCTGGCGCTCGGCGTTGCGCCTGCGCACGCGCCTGACATGGCTGTCGTAAGCGCCGCTTTCGAGCATCGCGGCGAGGGCGTCCTGTTCGGCCAATGACGTGTGCCGGTCCATGATCTGCTTGGCGGCGGCGAACAGGGATCGCAGCTCCGCGGGCACGACCAGATAACCGATCCGCAAGGTCGGAGAGAGCGTCTTGGAGACGGTCCCGAGATAGATCACGTTGTCGCTGCCCTCCAGCGCATGCAGCGGCGGGATCGGCCTGGTGTCGTAGCGGTATTCGCTGTCGTAGTCGTCCTCGATCACATAGGCGTCGGCTTTCCTGGCCCAGGCGAGCAATTGGTGCCGGCGTCCGATCGGCATGACGCCGCCCAGCGGATATTGATGCGACGGCGTCACGTAGACGAGGCGGGCCTCGATGCCGTCGAGCCGTTCCGTCTGAAGGCCCTCCGCGTCGACCGGGATTGGCACCGTTTCGGCGCCGGTTGCCGCGAATGTGTACCGGGCCATCAGGTAGCCGGGATCCTCCATCACGAAGCGGTCGCCGGCGTCGAGCAGCAGGCGCGCACAGATGTCGAGGCCTTGCTGCGAGCCGTTCACGACGATGATCTGGTCCGTTTCGCAGCGGACGCTGCGCGATCGCCACAGATAGGCCTGAAGCGCGGTCCGCAGCCGCAGCGAACCGCAGGGGTCGTCATAGGCGAGCCGTTCTGGCTTGCGCGCCATAGCCGCCGTCACCGCCTTCTTCCATGCCAGCAGCGGGAAGTCCGACGGCGAGAGCTCGCCGTAGCGGAAGTTCGCAATGAGCCCGCGTGGCGGCTCGGTCCAGCGCGGCGGGTCATGCCGCAGCCGCTCGCCGAATGCCGACAGCCGCGCCTTGCGCGCCGACGACCGGGACGCAGTGCGCGTGCGTCCGCGCGCGACGACGGCACGGGCAACGCGCGGCCGTGCGCCATGGCGGGTCTCGATGAAACCTTCGGCCGCGAGCTGCTCGTAGGCGACCGTGACGGTCGAACGCGCCACGCCCAGCTCGCCGGCAAGCGCGCGCGAGGACGGCAACAGCCCGTCCGCCCCGTACACAAGCGACATGATCTGATCCCTCAGCGCCTCGTAGATCTGGCGCGCGCCCACGCGGCCGGCACTACGGCCGGGATTCGTCTTCATCTGGATCATCCACATTCCAGGCCGGCATTCGCCCGGACGGACGATGTCGGAATGTGGTTCTAATCCTGTTCACCGAGAGTTTCGACGTAAGCCTTGCCGTGGGGATAAAAATACTCCTTGCTCCCAGAGCTCCTCGAGTCCCGGCGCGTCTCAGTCCGCATCAAGCTCTCCCATGTCTGTCGCAAATGTGCTGATACCTTCAAAGATCGATCACGACGTCGCTTTGCGGGCGTGAACAGCAGATCAGGACATTGCCGTCCGCGGGCGGGTCGAGCGGGTCGGGTGCGTAGCTGACCTCTCCGGCCACGAGCCCGCTCTCGCAGTTGTGGCAAACCCCGGTCCGGCACGACCAGCGCACCGGGACGTCGCATGCTTCGGCCAGCTCGAGCAGGCTGGCATAGGATGATCCCCAGTGGACGTTGAGGCCGCTGCGCGCGAATGACACCATCGGGCCCGAGCCAGATGCTCCGACCGGCACATGTACGGGTGTCCGCGGCGAAGCCGCGATGCCTGGGGTGAGCGATGGCCTGGCGCCGAACAGCTCGGTGTGGATGTGATCCGGCGCGACGCCCAACGCGGCAAGGCCGGCCGTGAGATCGCTCATGAAAGCGGCCGGTCCGCAGAGATAGTAGTCGCCGTCGCGCGGCACGTTGAGCCCCTGGAGCAGGCGCTGATCCAGATGTCCGGCGCTGTCGAAATCCGCTCCCGGACGATCGGCCGGATCGGGCGCGCTGAAGCAGATGTGGCTGTGATGGCGAGCGAGCCCGGCCAACAACTCGCACGCCTCGGCGGCGAACGCATGTTCGCGGCCGTTGCGCGCGCCGTGCAGCCACCAGACGTCTCGCATCGTCCCTTCCGCCGCGAGCGCGTGGAGCATGGCGAGCACCGGCGTCACGCCGATGCCGGCACTGAGCAAGACGACGGGCCGCGCATCCTGCCGGAGCGTGAAGCTGCCGCGTGGCGCGCCGACCTCGACGACGTCGCCAATTCGCAGCCCGTCGGCAATATAGAGGCTGGCCGCGCCGTGCGCTTCCCGCTTGATGCTGATGCGATAGCACGCGACATCCGACAGCGAGTAGCTGCGCGTGATCGCTTGTGCCGCAGAAGGCCCGAGCCGTACGACGACAAATTGACCGGGCAAGGCGGCGGCCGCGCGATGCCCGTCCGTGGGTTCGAGGATCTGTGAGGT
>NZ_JBFUES010000081.1:0-13700 GCF_056403875.1 Bradyrhizobium sp. P2_E8 | reverse complement strand
CAGCGCATCACTGAAGAAGTGCTGCGCTGCGTCCGGGGCACGAGTGTGCCTGAGAAAAGGAAAAGGCAGGGCCCTGGGAAAGCCCTGCCTGTCCGTGTCGGCCTTCCGGTTGCCAGAGGAATAAGGTGTATCCCCACCCCTCCCCGCGGCCCGTGACCAAACTGTTTGACGCCTGTGTACAGACCCCGCCGAGAACCTGGAGAAAAGCGGCGAGGCTTGCGACCGCGGTCACCATAGCAGGGCTGCGGGACACGGAAAGCGCATAGTTAATTTAACGTTAACGACGCAAAGACACCGCCCGGAGCGGCTAAAACGCCCTCGCGGCATGGACGCTGCAAATCCCCTCCTGCACAACAGCAAAGGGATCGCGGGTGCACTGAAGCGGGACAGGTTTGTCCCGCGAGGTTGCGCCCCGGGGTAAGCGTTCAATCATGAAACATCCGTCGAGCCGCGCGTTCTTCGCATATTGGGACAAGAAGCGCGGCACTGCGCGGGCCCCTGACCGGGCCGACATCGACCCGGCCGCAGTGCGCGGCCTGCTCGGCGACATCTTCGTGCTGTCCTGCGAACCAAAACTCGGCTTCCCGTTCCGCGTCGCCGGCACGCGCGTCTGCGCGCTGGCCGGGCTCGACCTCAAGGACCAGAGCTTTGCGGCGCTGTTCACCGAGGCCAGCCGCAGCGAGATCGGGGAGATCACGACTATCGTCGCCGACGAGACGCTGGGTGCGATCGCCGGCGTCACCGCCGCGCGCGAGGACGGCAGCAAGGCGCATCTGGAGCTGTTGCTGCTGCCCTTCAACGCCCGGCCGCACACGCCTGTCAGCGTCACCGGCGTGCTCGCACCGTTCGACGACGAATGCGGCGCGCTTGGCCCGTTCACCCTCACCTCCTGGCGCTATCTGCACCAGCCGGAGAAGCTGCTGCCGCGCGCGATCCGCAAATTGCAGATCGCCCGCGGGCTGATGGTGTATGAGGGGTTGCGGTAGGAGCAGCCCTCGTGTCGGGCGCGCAGTTTTTGCAAACGGCCGACCAGATTTTCAGCGCGCGAGTCGGATGGATCAGACCGCGTCCGCGCGGGCGCCCGATCCGTCATTGGAACCTTGCCTGTTGAAGTGCGTTTGTCCACTTGCCGTGGCAAGCGTGGGCGCGGCAACGCGGCTCGGCCGGTGACGATGCGTTTGCTCGCCGCCGAGCCTCCGTCGAGGGGCTACTCCCGTGATGGAGCGCGCGACAAGAGTTGGTAATCGCCTGTTAGCTGCGTTACCGCCGGCCGACTACGCTTTGCTCGCACCGCATTTACGAAAAGTACCGCTCCTGCACGACGCGGTCCTCATTCGATCGGGCGACCGGATCGACCACATTTATTTCCCCTGCAGCGGCGCGATCGCCCTCATCATGGAGTTGCCGAACGGACAGACGGCGGCAACCGCGGTGATCGGCAACGACGGCGCGGTCGGACTCATGACGGCGCTCGGCCCCGTCCGATCTCCCCTGACGGCGGTTGTCCGCGTGGCCGGGACCGCACTGCAGATCTCACCGGCGCGATTTCAAGCGACGCTCGAACGCAGTCCCGCCATCGCAAGCGCGGTTCAGATTGTCACCAGGGCGATGATGACGCAATTCCTGCACGTCGCGGCCTGCAACGCGCTGCACTCCGTCGAAGCGCGCCTCGCCCGCTGGCTGCTTCACATTCACGACCGGACGGATGGCGGTGACATCCTGCCGCTGACCCAGGAGACGCTGTCGGAATTGCTCGGCGTCCGGCGCACCACGGTCACGCACGTCGTGAGCGCACTCCGCGCATCCAGGGCCATCAAATCCAATCGGCGCGGCCAGCTCGAAATCGACAGGCAACGGCTCGAGGCCGTCGCTTGCGAGTGCTACAAGGTGATGAGCCGCAGGATCGATCGGATCGTGTCGCAGGATGCGCTAAGGCTCCTTCACGCCGCGCCGGCGCGCAATGGCTGCCCGCCTCCGGACTTCCCGTTCGCCAAGACCGACTCGTAGACCCAGGCCTCCTTGGCGAACCACTCGTGCGTCGCCGCGCACATCCGGCAATAGGTGCGCGAAAAAAAGACCGCACTGCAGCGAAACCTGTCGCCATCCATCTCGATGCCCGTCGGAATAGCGCTCCCGGTTTCCGGGCACTTGATCATCACCATACCCATCCTGATTTCCCTCCAGCTTGGCATCACCTCACGGCGAGGCCGGCCGCCATCGGCTGGACGGCGTCTTTTCTCGCGAAGACGCTCGTCCAGCCGATCCACGTGGCCGGCAGCTTCGATTCAAGCAGCCTTACGCAGTACCCGGTTGAAGCTGTTCTTGATCGGCTCGGCCGTCTCGGTCGCGACCTTCTGGGCCAGATCCCAAAGCTCCCGGTTCTGGGCGGAAGCCGCTTCAAAGGTCTTGCGACCGTGTACGGTGGAGAGGTTCACGAAGTCCGCAAACGACCTCGCATCCGCAAGCTGGGAGAAGAAATCCAGCACGGAGCTGGTATTGGCGTTGGATATTTCGATGAGCTTGGTGCCGTACTCGGCGGAACGCCTGGCACTGGTCGAACAGGCGTCGCAGAGAGCCCCGGTGATCTCTTCGGACGTCACCTTCACCTGCTCGAAATTGGCCTTGGCCCGTGTCGCGGCCGGCGCCGCGAGATCGCCGAAGATCGCCTGGATGTTGAAAAACGGCATGTCGAACTTGAGCTTTGTATTTCCGTTCGCCGTCCCATTCAGCGGAGCGGCATTCGTTTCGGCTTTCATATCGGCATCACTCACGGGCATTCATCCTTTCAAGCGAAACTAGATGATGGATTGAAGACTCCCCGACGCGTCCGGATGGGACGCCACTTCCTCAACTTTCACGATGGTGGGATGCTGCTGCGGATATTGCGCTCTCGCCCCCTGCCGGAGCCAACTATGCCCTACGAAAGTCGACGCTTCGGTTCGCTTTCGGACTCTCGATTTGAATTAATTCGAATATTGCGACGAAGCGGCGCAGCGAGAATGCTGCGTCTTTAAAGTTGTTGCAATTGCATGCGCCAACTTCAGATCAGCGCCGGCGAGCTATTCAGAGGCGTCGATCCCCGGAGCCGTTTGAGCCGGAATGTTCTGCCGCCTGCGCAGCCGGCAAGTCGGCCTGCAACGGACCCTGTGCGACAAATTTGACCGGTCGTACGCGGGCCGATCGTGTATGAAGGGCTGCGGTAGATTTCGTTTCGACGTGAGCGAGCGCCGCGATCTCGATGCAGCCTCTCTCACCTGGACGAACCAGCCATGCCCGACCTCAGCAGTTTCGGCACGCTCGAGCTCCGCTTCCTGCACAGCAAGGACGACACCGGCGGCAGCGTCGATATCTTCGAAATGACGTTGCAGCCGAATGCGCGGATGCCGATCCCGCACTATCACGACCGCTGGGACGAAACGATCTACGGGCTGTCCGGCGTCTCGACCTGGACGATCGACGGCCAGCAGACCGATCTTGGCCCCGGAGCCTCAGTCTTCATCAAGCGCGGCATCGTGCACGGCTTTACCAACCGTTCGACGGGGCCTGCGACATGCCTGTGCATCCTGAGCCCCGGGGTGCTGGGACCGCAATATTTCACCGAGATGGCAGCGCTCCTGTCGGCCGGCGCGCCACCCGATCCCGTGAAGATGAAAGAGACGATGCTGCGCTACGGACTGGTGCCCGCGCCGGCTGCGTGAGGCAAGCTCGCCGGCGGATGGAAATGACCGGCCATCATGCGATCTCGTCGGTCCAGACCTTGAAGCTGGCCAGCTCGTTCGGGCCGAAAGTCTGCGTGATCGGAACGTCGCAGGCATCGCGCCCCTGAGCGATCAGGATGCGGCCCTGCCGCGGCACGTTGTTGCGCGGGTCGAAAGTGTGCCAGCGGCCGCCGATGAAGGCCTCGAACCAGCCGGCGAAATCGCCCACCGCCCAAGGCTGCGGCGTGCCGACGTCGCTCAGATAGCCGGTGCAATACCGTGCCGGAATGTTCATGCAGCGGCAGAACGCAATGGCGAGGTGGGCATAGTCGCGGCAGACGCCCTTGCCCTCCTGGTATGCCTCCCACGCCGTCTTGGTGGCGCGCGCATGCTCGTAGCCGAAAGCGATGTGACGGTGAACGAAATCGCAGATCGCCTGCACCCGCGCCCACCCCGGAGGCGTCTTCTCGAACAGCTTCCAGGCGATCTCCGAAAGCCGGTCGGTCTCGCAGTAGCGGCTGCCGAGCAGATAAATCAGCGTATCGGAAGGCAGCTCTTCGATCCTGTGCTGAACCGCCGACGCAACCACCGGATCCGGCAGGCCGCTGTCGCGAACCACGCCATCGGCGGCAAGGCGCATGCGGCCGGCCGGCGCGACCATGCGGCTGCACCAATTGCCGAACATGTCCCGATAGGGTGTGATCTCGACCGCAGGCGTGGTGGTCAGGAAGTCCGGCACGATGACATCGGAGGCACGCGTGAAATGCGTGCCCAGCACCATGATCATCGGCGTTGGCTGCGGGAAATCGTAGAGCATTTCGAATCCGACACGGAACTTCATTCGAAATGCCCTTTCGGCTGGATGTCAGCCCGAAATGGCTACGAAACCATGGATTACAAGGCGCGCGGCCCGACTTAAGCGTGCCTGGCGCCGTTTGTGCGCTGTAAATCGTACGCATAAGGCGATCGCTTTCGCTGCTTCACCGCCGCCGTCTTCGCGACTAGACTTGCTTCCGTGATAGAACTGACCTGCGGGGAGAGCATGCTGACCGGAAGTTGCCTGTGCGGCGCCGTTGCGTATGAAGTGGATGCGGAGCCCGCGCCCTTCGTGCATTGCCATTGCCAGACCTGCCGCAAGACGCACGGCTCGGCATTTTCCAGCGTGATGCCGGTGCCGCGCGCGGCGTTCCGGTGGGTGCGCGGCGACGAGCTGCTCGCCGCGTTCGAGTCCTCACCCGGCAAATTCCGCCGCTTCTGCACCCGCTGCGGCTCRCACATCATGGCGGAACGGATCGCGCAGCCGAACGTGCTGTTGCGCATGGGATGCCTGGATACGCCGGTCGCGGGCCCCGCGCGCGCTCACATCTGGCGCTCGGACGCGGCAAGCTGGTACGACCCCAAGGACGCGACGCCGGAACTGCCGGAAGCGGCCACAAGCCCTCCTCCGGCGCGATAGAGCCCCTCGCGCGACACGCCGCCTGCGCTATCGGGCCGGACATCGCGTGGCGATCCCCGGCCCGTGCTGTCAATCGCTCACGGCATCGCCAGATGCCAGGCGCCGTTGAGAAAACCGTCGCCGGTGATGTCGCCCGGCTTGGTGTCCTTGGCGAAGGTATAGAGCGGCTTGCCCTTGTAGGCCCATTGCCTGGAGCCATCGTCGCGCGTGATGATGGTGTAGCCGTCGCCGGCGGCATCGCCGGCCTCGGCCTTCAGCACCGGCCAGTTCGTCGCACAAGGACCGTTGCAGGCCGACTTGCCGTCCGCGTCCTTGTCGAAGGTGTAGAGCGTCATGCCCTTGGCGTCGGTGAGCACGTTGCCCTTGTCGGTCTTGCCGGTTTTCGTCGGCGGCGCGGCGAAGGCGGCGGGAATGATTGCGAGCGACACGGCGAGCGTGAGCGCGAGGCGGATCGGGGATGTCGTCATGGTCTCTCCTGTCATGCAATTGGCTTGCATGGGTAGGACGCCGCGCGAGCCGTCGTATTCCTCTGCGCGCGGCAAAGAAATTTTTCGCTGCACGCATCATTGCGCCGGAATAAACTGGAATGAGTGAGACGGACCGACATGAGCAAGCCGCATTGGCATCCCGCGCACATCACCGATCTGCCCGCGATCGGCGCGATCGCGGCGCGCATCCATCCCGATCTGCCTGAACGCCCCGAGGTGTTCGCGGAGAAGATGCGGCTCTATCCCGATGGCTGCCGCGTGCTCATCGCGGACGAGGAGATCGCCGGCTACGGACTTTCGCATCCCTGGCGTCGGCACCGGATTCCGCCGCTCGATGGATTCCTCGAACGCCTGCCCGATGACGCGGACTGCCTCTATGTGCACGACGTCGCCGTGCTGCCGGATCATCGTGGCGGCGCAGCGCGTGCTTATGTCGCGAAGATGGAGGAACTTGCGCGCGCGTCGGGCATCGCCGCTCTCGCGCTGGTCTCGGTCTACGCCACGCGGCCRCTGTGGGAACGTTTCGGCTTTCGGCCCGTCACGGCGGATGCGGAGCTGCGCGCAAAGCTCGCAGGCTACGGCGAAAGCGCGACCTACATGCTCCGCGACCTCGCCGCGACGTGACGCGCCTTAGCTCAGCCCCGATGCTTCTTCTTTGTCTTCTTTCCGGGCGCGCCCTTCACAGGCCACGCAGTGACCGCAGGCGGCTGTCCGGCGTGGCCGGGCTTGTTCTTATGCTTCTTTTTCTTCCCGAAAGCAGGAGCATCGTCGAATTTCGGCCCGCGCTCGCCGAAAGCCTTGCTGCGCGGCTTGAATCCCGCCTCGCGCGGGCGATCGTCGCGACGTTCACGATGATCGCTGTCGCCGCTCTCGCGCCGAGGCGGCTTTGACCGCTCTTCCGAAGGCGCTTGCCGCTGCGGCGCATCCGCCATCGGTTCGAGGCGGATATTGTCTTCCTTGTCCGGACGCTTGATCTTGGCCGCGAAGGAGTCCGCGACGCGCTCGGAAATTTCGAACTCGGTCGTCGTATCCATGATCTTGATGGCGCCGATGTCGCCCTTGTCGATGCCGCCACGACGGCAGATCATCGGCAAGAGCCAGCGTGCTTCCGCGTTCTTTCTTCGTCCGATATTGGCGCGGAACCAGACGCTGCCCTCCGCCATGCCGTGCTTCGACGACGATTTCCCCGATTTGGGTCGCCGTTCGGGGCGATCATCGCCGCCCGGTGCCCGGACATTGTCGCGACCGCGATCCTCGCGCGGCCGGCCAGTTCGCTCGCCGGGATCGATGATGTCTTCGGGCGACGGCAGCCGCGCGCGATAGAGCCGCGCCAGCGCGGCGGCAATATCTTCAGCCGAGCGCTCGGCCAACAACGCCTGCGCCAGCGCCAGATCGTCGGGCGTCGTCTCCTCGGTGAACAGCACGTCCTTCATGCGCTCGTGATCGAGCTTGCGGATCTCGTCCGCCTGCGGCGCCGTTCCCCAGACCGCATCGATGCCTGAGAGATTGAGCAGCAGCTCAGCACGCCGCCGCCGTGCGGGCGGCACCAGCAGGACGCTCGTCCCCTTTCGGCCCGCACGTCCGGTACGGCCCGAGCGATGCTGCATGACTTCGGCGTCGTTGGGCAGGTCGGCCTGAATGACGAGGTCGAGGCTCGGCAGGTCGATGCCGCGGGCGGCGACGTCGGTCGCCACGCAGACGCGGGCGCGCCCATCCCGCAGCGACTGGAGCGCCAAGGTGCGCTCGTTCTGCGTCAATTCGCCTGATAGCGCGACGACGGAGAAGCCGCGCTCCAGCAGCGCCGCCTGCAAATGCCGGACGGCATCGCGCGTGCTGCAGAACACCAGGGCGCTCGGCGCCTCGAAGAAGCGCAACACGTTGACGACCGCGTGCTCGACATCGGCGGGGGCAATCCGGATCGCGCGATACTCGATATCGGCGTGACCGCCCTCGTCGCCCGCGACCTCGATCCGGAACGCCTGCTGCTGATACTGCTTGGCCAGCGCGACGATGCCGCGCGGAAACGTCGCCGAGAACAACAGGGTGCGGCGGGTCTCCGGCGTGGTCTCGAGGATGAACTCCATGTCCTCGCGAAAGCCGAGATTGAGCATCTCGTCGGCCTCGTCGAGGACGACGGCCTTCAATTCGGAGATGTCGAGGCGGCCCCGGCGCAAATGATCGCACAGCCGGCCGGGCGTGCCGACGACGATGTGCGCGCCGGCGGCCAGCTCGCGCTGCTCGCGCCGCGGATCCATGCCGCCGACGCAGGAGACGACGCGCCCGTCTGCGTGCTCGTACAGCCAGGCCAGTTCTCGCTGAACCTGCAAGGCAAGCTCGCGGGTCGGCGCCACGATCAGGGCGAGCGGCGCGCCCGCCCGCTCGAACCGCTCGATGCCATCAAGCAGATCCTTGGCCAGGGCCAGTCCGTAAGCGAGGGTCTTGCCGGAGCCGGTCTGGGCCGAAACCAGGAGGTCGCGGCCCGCGGCCTCCTCGGTGAGCACGGCGAGCTGAACGGGGGTCGGACGGTCGTAGTTGCGCTCGGCCAAAGCTCGGGCGAGCGGCGCACTCATGGTCGGGAATGACACGGGATAAACCTTGGTTGGTCCAGGCGCGGAACGTCGAGCCGCGCGACCTGAAGCTGCGTGCTCGGCAAATGGTCCGGCCGCACGCGTGGTGATTTGATTTGGACGCTCTTTACGCCAAGCGCGGGCAAATCACCATGCCTATGACGCATGGCTTTGGCGACATCGCGAATAAGCTTACCGGCCGCTCGACCCACTACATCCAGCGTTTCCGGGCCGTTTTGCTGCATATAGTGAGCTTTTGCCCCAAAGCAGCTGATTTTCGCGACCACCTCGCTTAAATTGTGCGCGATTGGACGTGCCGGGAATGCGCGCATGACCTCTTTCGTCAAACGCACCTGCGGCGATTGCACGCTCTGCTGCAAGGTGATGGCCATCGAGGCGCTGGCCAAGCCCGCGAATGCCTGGTGCCGGCATTGCAAGCCCGGCCGCGGCTGCGCCATCTACGCCGAGCGGCCGGCCGAATGTGAGAGCTTCGCCTGCTTGTGGCTGGTCAACGATCTCCTCGACGAGCGCTGGAAGCCAAGCCGGTCGAAGCTGGTCCTGACCACGTCGGAGGATGGCATCGAAGTCCGATGCGACCCGGGCTTTCCCGACGCCTGGCGCAAGCAGCCCTTCGCCGACGACATCCGCGCATGGGCCGCCGAAGGGGAGACCTGCGACATGACGGTGGTCGTGATCGTCGGCCAGCGCGTGGTCCTCGTCACGCCGGATCGCGAATTCGATCTCGGTGTCGTGGGGCCGGACGATCGGATCGTACGGGAGCTGGAGGGCACGAAGGTGGTGGGGGCGGCGGTGGTGAAGGAGAGCGAGATCAGTCGTGGCGAGTGGTGAACGCCCTACCGGCCGATGCTAGATATTTCCGGTGACCTGGCCGAGTTGAGTTCAGGCGAAGCAGCATGGGAGCGCAACGATGAGATTGGCAGTCATTTCCGATATCCACGGCAACCTTGCTGCCTTGGAGGCCGTGCTGGCCGACATCAAGACGCGTGGCGTCGATCGTACGGTCAACCTCGGCGATTGCGTCACCAGCCCGTTGTGGCCGCGGGAAACGTTCGAAGCACTCCAGTCGCTGTCGTTGCCGACTGTGCGCGGAAACCATGATCGCTGGATCGAAGAGTTTCCAGACGACAAGCTCTCGCCGGCAGGTCTGTTTGCGCGCAACGCGTTGACGGCGGAGCAGCGTCTCGCACTCCACGCTTTGCCGTCCCGAATGCGGCTGGACGACGGGATCCTGGCCTGCCATGGCACACCCGAAGACGACACGACGTGCCTGCTGGAAGAATCGCTCGACGACGGCCGCTTTGTGCCGGCCCGCCGCGAAGTCCTGGCAACGCGTCTCAAGAGTGAGCCAACGGCCCGCGTGGTGCTGTGTGGTCATAGCCACCGCCAGGCGGTCATTCAGGGCCCCGGCGAGTGTCTGGTTCTCAATCCGGGGAGCGTTGGCTGCCCGGTGTTCGCGGACATTCCCTTTGCGGCAAACCTGGAATACCGCTCGCCTCACGCTCGGTACGCGATCATCACCAAGAGAAGAAGGGGCTGGCAGGCCGAACTTCTGGCCCTCGAATACGACTGGGAGGCCGCCTCGGCGCGTGCACTCGCCAACAACCGCCCTCAATGGGCACAGGCCATGTTGTCTGGATACGTCAAATAGAAACTGGCTGTGATCTCCGAAGACATCCGCAGGGCAAGATCGACCTTTGAACGAATACGGCCTTGTCGTGCCCGCCACTCGACCCCAAATCGTGCTTCACGAGAGAGCAACGGGTGGAACATGGCCGACAGCATATCGCTTAACGACAAGCTCGCGACCTTTCAGGACTATTGGTCGCCGCGCACGATCACGACCTTCAACGATTGCGACGTGATGGTGGTGAAGTTGAAGGGAGAGTTCACCTGGCACAAGCACGACGACACCGACGATTTCTTTCTGGTCCTCAAAGGCCGTCTGGACATCGAATTGCGGGACCGCACGGTGACGCTCGGTCCGGGCGAACTCTACGTGGTGCCCAAAGGTGTCGAGCATCGCCCGGTGGCACGCGAGGAGGTTCACCTGATGCTGATCGAGCCGACCGGCACACCGAACACGGGCGACAAGGCAACCGCCGCGCCGCGCAAGCTGGCATAGCGGGCAACGCGCCTGGCGCGGCCTTAATCCCTGGAGGTCGCCAGTTTGCCGAAGCTGCCGACCAGCCTGGCTCTTGCGCGCGCAACAGTGTCCTTGGCCGCGCGCGCCAGAGCCCGGATGGCGCGCCAGGCTTCGGTCGCCTGCAGCCACGCCTTCGCGGCCGCGTATTTTCCATAACTCCAGGCAAAAGCGGGAATTCGCATCAGCTTGTCGCGCGTGAGATGAAACAGGCGCTCGACCAGCACCAGCTTGAGCAATTCGCCGACAATGAAAGTCAGGGCACCGCTCAGGACCTGACCGGTTGCGGCGAGGTACGCGGCAACCGGCTTGACCGGCTCCAGAATAATGACGGGCACGGAGAACAAGGCGAGCGACGGATAAGGCGGCAGCGATTTGATCCAGGCGCGCAATTGCCTGAATTCGAAGTACCGCCCGATCCAGCGCGAAATCGGCCTCGCCACGGCCATGAAGACCGCATCCACCAGGAAGTAGATCGCAGCCAGGACGTAAGTGACAGGTTTCAGGATTCGCTTCACGGCACCTCTCCCGCGAAGTGAAAGCCGGAACTTGGGCTTAAGTTTCACCTCCGCGCGAATAGTTCGGGGATATCAGATGGAACTTTTGGGGTACCAGGTCAGATCTCCGCGTACACCTCCAATAGATTGCCGTCGGGGTCGCGGAAGAACAGCGTCCGATGTCCAAAGGACAGGTTCGTCGGCGGCGACAGCAGCTCAACGCCCTGCCGAACCAGCTCGTCGGCGCATTGGTCGACCTCGGCCGCGGACACCCTGAAGGCCAGTTGCAGCGATGCAGTGCCGGGCGGGACCGGCGCATCCGCCGCGGTTCGGCTCGGCCTTGCCAGGGCCAGCGTGTTGCCGCCCAGGCCATACTCGATCCAGTTCGGCGAGAGCTCGCGCAGCAGCGGAAATGCGAGGGTGTCCTCGTAGAAGCGGCGCATCGCGGCCATGTCGCGCACGAAGATGACGGTGTAGTCGATCGCGCGAATGGCATGGAAGGGGGAGCGGGTACGCCGGTTTGGTTCGGGTGTCTGTTCGTTTGTCATCTCGGCTTCATTCCAAACTCCGGCACGTAGCCCGCATGAGCGAAGCGATATGCGGGAAAGCCTCGTCAACAAAGGTCCCGGATGTCGCTGCGCTCATCCGGGCTACGGATCTTCACTCCACCAGCTCCGGCCACGGCACGATCGTGGACTTCACCGTCTTCATCGCCATCGCATCCTTCACCGCCTGCGCGACGCCCTCTTCCGTGAACGGATAGATCGTCTGCATCTTCAGCCACGGATATTTGCCCGCCGTACGGTAGAGCATGTCGACGCCGAGCGGCAGATCGTTGGCGGTAAAGCCCCAGGAGCCGAGCACGTTGAGGTCCTTGGTGCAGATGCGGTGCCACGACGTGTCGATCGAGCCGGCGTCGGTGAACTGGCCCATCTCGACATAGGTGCCGCCGTCGCGCAGCATCTCGATGCCTTCGGGGCCGGCTGAGGGGTGTCCGGAGCAATCCATCACGAGATCGGCGCCGAAGCCACCGACGATCTCGCGCACGCGCGCGATGCGATCTTGCGGTGATTTCAGTTCCTCGATATTCACCGTCGCCTCCGCGCCGAACGCGCGCGCGAGCTTGAGCCGCGGCTCCTCCGGCGCGCCGACGCAGATGACGCGCCCGGCCCCCATCTCCAGCGCGGCCGCGACCGCCAGGATGCCGATCGGGCCGGAGCCCTGGATCACCACCGTGTCGCCCCAGGAAAAACCGCCGGCGCGGCTCGCGCGGTTGAAGGCGCGGATGCAGGACGTCAACGGCTCCGACAGCGCGCCCAGCCGCAACGACATGTCGTCGGGCAGCTTGTAGATCTTGGTGCCCGGAAGCATGTCGAGATCGACATAGACATATTCGGCCCAGCCGCCCCACATGTGAGGCGCCTTGTCGAAGCCGAGATAGCGGCCGTAATAAACCGGCGTCAGGCACTTGTTGGCGGTCTGCGGGTAATGGATGCAGTAATAGCAGCGGCCGCACGGCATCAGCGGCGGGATCATCACCTTCGAGCCGACGGTCAGCGGCTTGCTCATGAAGTCCTCGGAAAACTCCTCGCCGCATTCGACGATGATGCCGCCGAGCTCGTGGCCCAGCGTGAACGGCCAGGGCAGCGGCTTCGGCCAGTGGCCTTTGAGGATGTGCAGGTCGGTGCCGCAAACGCCGCAGGCGCCGATCTTGATCAGCGCGGCCTTGCGGCCGACCTTCGGCCACGGCACGGTGCGGATGACAGGCTCCGAGCCCGGTCCTGCGTGAGTGCAGACGCGGATGTGCTCCATGGTGTGTCCTCGCTGCCCGTCTGTTATGATTGGTGGTGCGGGCGTGGGGCGAAGCGTATGTGAGATGCGCGGTCGTGCCAAGGTGCAGGCTCGTAGCCCGCATGAAGCGAAGCGATATGCGGGAGCAGTGGCCCCGGATATCGCTTCGCTCATCCGGGCTACGAGGACAACGCCGATGCTGCGTGACTATCAGCCAGTGGATGCGGAAGCGATCAGGCGCGTCGCGCTGGCGGCCTTCGCGCAATTTGAGCAGGACTTTTCCGACTGGCCGTTGTTTACCACCAATGTCGCGAAGATGCCGGAGCTTGCCAAGACCGGCGAGATCATCGTTGCCGAAGATAGCGACCAGATCGTCGGCGCCGTGGCCTATATCGGTCCGCAAGCCCCGAAGCCGGCGTTCTTCGATCCGGCCTGGCCGGTCATCCGCATGCTGGTGGTCGATCCGGCCGCGCGCGGCAAGGGCATCGGCCGGCAATTGACCGAAGAATGCCTGCGCCGCGCCGAGCGCGACCAGGCGCCGGTGATCGCGCTGCACACGACGCCGATCATGACGGTCGCGCTGCCGATGTATCTGCGGATGGGATTTGCCAGGGTTCGCGAGGCGCCGGACATTCTTGGCGTGCCGTATGCGGTCTACGTGAAGTCRCTGGGGTAGGTGCAGGTTCGTAGCCCGCAACCTTGTAGCCCGCATGAGCGAAGCGACATGCGGGAAGACGCTTGCCCCGGATATCGCTTCGCTCATCCGGGCTACAGGACACACACCCAAGTGTCTTGAGCGCCCACCGGCGAACGTGTAGGGACGACTCAAGTCCCACCCAGGTGATCGCTTGAACCCCCTTCCCCAAAATCCCGTGGTCGCGTCCGGCTCGTTCGCGGCAATGAAGTCGGTGCCGTACCGGCTCCAGTTCACCGCCTACGTGCTGGCGATGATGGCGGACAATATCGAGCATGTGATCAGCTATTGGGTGGTGTTCCAGAAATTCCATTCGCCGACGCTGGGGGGCTTTGCCGTGCTGTCGCA
>NZ_JBFUES010000080.1:0-13722 GCF_056403875.1 Bradyrhizobium sp. P2_E8 | reverse complement strand
GTATTTGCCCCAGCCGGCGACGATGCCGTAGGACGGCGCATTCTCGATCACGTTGCCGGTGACCGAGGTATCCGCCTCGATGTAGATGCCGACGCCGGCGTCGTCGTCAGGCGCGGTGCCGATCGGCCGCTTCGGGATCAGGTTGCGGATGATGTTGCCCTGGACCACTGCGATGCGGCCGCCCTCGTTGAAATTGCAGACGGAGACACCGACGGCGGCGCCGTCCACCGTATTGTTGGCGATCACGGCCGCCTCGAACGCGAATTCAGAATAGAGCGCGACCTCACGCACGTCGCTGACGCTGTTGCCTGATATGTGGATGTTGGAGGCGGAATTGCCGCGTACCGCGGAGTAGTCGCAATTCTTGATGCGGTTGCCGCGCACGATCACATTG
Source organism: Bradyrhizobium sp. P2_E8 (assembly GCF_056403875.1). Taxonomy (NCBI): domain Bacteria; kingdom Pseudomonadati; phylum Pseudomonadota; class Alphaproteobacteria; order Hyphomicrobiales; family Nitrobacteraceae; genus Bradyrhizobium; species Bradyrhizobium sp. P2_E8. The sequence goes on along the minus strand of NZ_JBFUES010000080.1, from coordinate 13,328 downwards.
CCGGCGCGGAAGGCATTGATGGCGTTGCCGTACTGGCCGGAGCCGCCCGGGCCGGCCTTGATGTCCTCGATGCGGTTGTCTGCGACCAGCGTGCCGTCATCGCCGATCGTGCTGCGCAGGATCTCGATGCCGTTGTCGTTGGTGCCGATGATGGTGTTGCGGGCGACACTGAGGCCTCTGGCGTCGAACGATGCGACGGCCGTCACCGCGATGTTGGTGAAGATGTTGCCGGAGATATCGCCGGACACCTGCTCGAGCCAGACGCCGCTGCCGCCGGAGCCGGTGATCTCGCAATCGGTGATGCGGACGTCGCGCCCGCCGAGGACGTGGATCAGTCCGCGCCGCGTCGGCAGCGGGATGCCGGCGCCGTCGAAGGTGATGCCGGAAAGGCCGATCGCATCGGCGCCGTCGCTCTGGATCGCCGAGGCGCCGCCGGTGAAGACGAATTTCGTCGCGCCGCGTACGCCGATCAGTTGTGCACCGTTCGGCAGCCGCAGCAATCCGCTGCGGTAGACGCCTGGCGGCAGCGCCAGCGGCATCAGCGCGCGCGCGGCCTCGTCGATGGCGCGCTGGAGTGCGCGGGTCTGGTCCTCGCTGCTGCCGGGCCGCACACCATATTGCGTGGCATCGCGGCCGAGCAGCGATGTCAGCGGCGCCGCGCGCGCAGCGTCGGCCGGCATGGCCAGCGCGCCGGCGATGCCGGCGGTCGAGGCTCCAATGAGATGACGGCGGTTGAGGTCCATGGATGCGTCCTCCGGCGGACGCGGGGCGTGTCCGCAGCGGTTAGGTAGCGCAGCGCGACGGGGGCCGTGAGGATTGTTCGCGGTAGGGTTAAATGTTTACCGCAAGGACGGTGCCGTAGGGTGGGTTAGCCTTGCGGCTGCGCGAAGCGCAGTCCGCTAGGCGTAACCCACCATGTCACCGCGCGTACGGAACCCGTTGAAGCAGAAGGGGTGGATTACGCTACGCTAATCCACCCTACGAAGTGCGTGCCTTCCGGGCCAACCGCACCATCTCCATCAGCATCGCTTCCCCGGCATCCACCAGTTCCTCCAGCGTGATCCGTGGCGCACCCTTGCGGCGCACCGCGCCGCTGCGGGCAAGCAGCGGAATATGGATGAACGCCGCGAGCTGCGGTCCACCGGCCTTCACGTTCTCGATCGCGCGCCAGCTCAGATAATTGCAGAGATAGGCGCCGGCATCGCGCGAGGCGCGCGCATCGATGCCGGTGAGGCGTGCCGCGCGCAGCAGCTTTGCGGTGTGTGGGCCGAACAGCATCGCATCCGCATGGCCGGCGATGCCGCGCTTGCTCGAGCGCGTGTTGGCGGCATCGGGCCAGAGCATGGTGACCGCGTTGCGCGCGCGGCTCTCGATGCGCAGATACGAGGTCCGCGACGCAAGGCCGAACATCAGCAGCGCGTCGGGCTTTTGCGCAGCGAGCACCTCAGGCAATTGCTGGTCGACCGCCGCATAGGTGACCGGGAAGATGTGGCTCGAGATCTCGACCTCGTCGAGTGCCGGGCGGCGCAGCCGGGCCAGCCGCGCGACCAGCGGCTGCGTCGGATTATAGGGCGCGCCGGGGAAGGGACCGAAGCCGGTGAGGAGAATGCGGAGCTTTTGGCTCATTGCAGCAACCCCAGAATCTGCTCGGCGGCGAGCGCCGGCGTGAGATGACCATCGGCGACTTCGGCCTCGATCTTCCGGACCTTCGTCCGCACCGATGCCTCGGTGCGCAGCCGCGCCAGCATGCGCTGCTCCAGCATCGACCACATCCATTTCACCTGCTGCTCGCGCCGCCGCGCGGCGAAATCGCCGGATGCGTTCATCGCCTTGCGGTGATCGAGGACCTTTTGCCAGATCTTTGCGATGCCGTTGCCGGTCAGCGCCGAATAGGTCTCGACCGGCGGGTGCCAATGTTCGGAGCGGGGGTTGAGGATATGGAGCGCGCCGCGATAGTCGGCTGCGGTGATGTTGGCGCGCTTGAGGTTGTCGCCGTCGGCCTTGTTGATCGCGATCATGTCGGCGAGCTCGACCAGGCCCTTCTTGATGCCCTGCAACTCGTCGCCGCCGCCCGGCAGCATCAGGGCGAGAAAGAAGTCGGTCATGTCGCAGACCGCGGTCTCGGACTGGCCGATGCCGACGGTCTCGACCAGCACGACGCCGAAGCCGGCCGYCTCGCATAGCAGCATCGCCTCGCGCGTCTTGGCGGCAACGCCGCCGAGCGTGCCCGAGGACGGCGAGGGACGGATGAAGGCATCGTCCGAGGCCGACAGCCGTGCCATCCGCGTCTTGTCGCCCAGGATCGAGCCGCCGCTGCGCGCCGAGGACGGATCGACCGCGAGCACCGCGACCTTGTGGCCCTGCTCGATCAAATAGGTGCCGAGCGCATCGATGGTGGTGGACTTGCCGACCCCGGGCGAGCCGGTGATGCCGACACGAAACGCCTTGCCGGTGTCGGGCAGCAGCATCTGCACCAGCTCCCGCGCCAGCGCCTGGTGGTCGCCGCGCCGGCTCTCTACCAGCGTGATGGCCCGGGCGAGGGCCGCACGACTGCCGGAGCGGAGGTCGCGGGCGAGGGATTTGRTGTCCAGTGAAGCCTTCTTCTCAACCATGCCCTGCTTTACAACGCCCCGGCGGGGCAGGCGAGGGCCGCCCGCCCGCTATCACCGGGATGTTGCTGCCACCGCCTGCACCGGTTTCACCTTGCGCCAGACCCACACCATCACCGGCCACAGCAATGCGCCGATCGCCATGGCCGCGAGGATGGCGGCCACGGGACGTTCGAAGAACGGCAGGATGCTGCCGTCGGACTTGATCAGCGAGGTGACGAAGGCCTGCTCGACCATGGTACCCATGACGATGCCGAGCACCATCGCGGCCACGGGATAGCCGTTGGCTTCCATGACATAGCCGATCACGCCAAAGGCGGCGACGGTGACGACGCCGAACATGTTGTTGCCGATCGCGAACGAGCCGACCGCGCAGCACAGCATGATGATCGGCATGATGGCGGAGCGCGGTGCCAGCAGGATGTAGGCGGCGATCCGGATCATGGCGATGCCGAGCGGGATCATCAGGATGTTCGCGATGATGAACATCAGGTAGATCGCGTACATGCTCGACGCCTTCTCGGTGAACAGCGTCGGGCCGGGATTGAGGCCCTTCATGTAGAGCACGCCGATCGCGATCGCGGCGATGGTGTCGCCGGGGATGCCGAACAGCAGCGAGGGCACCCAGCCCGAGGCGATGCTGGCATTGTTGCTGGCGCCGGCCTCGACCAGGCCCTCGACATGGCCGGTGCCGAACTTTTCCGGCTCCTTGGAGAAGCGCTTGGACATCGCGTAGCTGACCCAGGCGGCCATGTCCGCGCCGGCGCCGGGCAGCACGCCGATGATGATGCCGACGATGTTCCCGCGCGTCATCTGCCAATGGTATTTCTTGGTCAGCTTCCACTGGCCGGCCATGATGCTCCCGAATTTTCGCCGCGGCAGCGGCGGCGGCTCGGGCGTCAGCATCGCGCGCATCACCTGCGCCACCGCGAACACGCCGACCAGCGCCGGGATCGGCTCGATGCCGCCGAACAGGTCGGTGATGCCGAAGGTGAAGCGGGGCACGCCGCCGGGATTCTCGATGCCGATACAGGAGACCAGCAGGCCGAGGAACATGCCGGCGATCGCCTTCACCGGCGAGGAGCGCGCGACCAGGGTGGCGCACATCAGGCCGAGCAGCGCCAGCCAGAAATATTCGAAGGTCGAGAACGACAGCGCGACCTCGGCGAGCGGCGGCGCCAAAATCATCAGCGACAGCACGCCGGCGATGCCGCCGACCGCGGAGAACCAGACGCCGGCCCCGAGCGCCAGCTCGGCCTGGCCCTTGCGCGTCATGGCATAGGCCTCGTCCGCATAGGCTGCGGAAGCGGGCGTGCCGGGAATGCGCAGCAGTGCGCCGGGGATGTCGCCGGAGAAGATCGCCATCGAGGACGCCGCGACGATGGTCGCGATCGCGGCGATCGGCGACAGATAGAAGGTGACCGGGACGAGCAGGGCGGTTGCCATCGTCGCCGACAGGCCCGGCAGCGAGCCGATGACGAGGCCGTACACGGAGGCTGCGAACATCGCGATGATCACCTCCCAGGTGGAGATCAGCGCGAACGCTTCAATCAGGGTTTTCAGCATGGATCACCAGGGCGTCGGCAACAGGCCGGCAGGAAGCGGCACGCGCAGCAGCTTGCCGAAGATGAGGTGGATGGCGAAGGGCGAGAGCGCGGCGAGCGGCAGCGCCAGCTTCCACTTCGCCCCGAGCGCGGTCGAGGTGACGTAGACCATGATCGCCGCGGTGATGATGAAGCCGAGCCGGTCGGCGGCGACAACGTAGAACAGCAAAAGCGCCGGCGGCAGCAGTGCACGCAGGCCGTAGAGCTTGCCCTGCGGCGGCGGGCTTGCTGCCTGGCCGTCCTCCAGCGGGATCAGCTCTTCCTCCTCCTCGAAGGAATGGCCGATGCCGAACACGATCGCGAGCCCACACAGCGCAAGCCCCGTGCCGATCACGAGCGGAAACACGTTGGGGCCGACCGGCTGCCCCGGCACCGGCGGCAGGATGTAGCCGCCATAGGCGGCGGCCGCGCCGAGCACGACGAGAAACGAGCCCGTGACGGAGTCGGGAAGACGCATGACGAGAATCCTAAGCGAGGTAATCTCCCTCTCCCCGCGCGCGGGGAGAGGTGAAACGTCACGCCTTGCTCAGGCCCGCGGCCTTCATCGCTTCGCCCATCTGGGCGTCGCCCTTGTCCATGAAGCCAGCGAACTGGCCGGCATCGCCCCACACCGTGCCGAAGCCGCGATTGCTCATGAAATCCTTGAACTCGGCGGAGTCGTAGACCTTCTTCAGCGCCGCGGTGAGCTTCGTTGCGAGCTCCGGGGGCAGGTTCTTCGGCGCGCCGATGCCGCGCCAGGCGCCGGTCGCGTATTCGATGCCCATCGCCTCCTTCAGCGTCGGCACGTCCGGGAAGATCGGGTTGCGCGCCGGTGCCATGATGGCGAGGCTCCTGGCCTTGCCGGCCTCGATGATGGCGCGTGCTTCCGGCACCGAACAGGTGGTGAGGTCGAGGCCACCGGCGGCGAGATCCTGCATCGCCGGCGCTGCGCCGTTCGACGGCACCCAGGCGACCTGGTTGGCGGGCAGGCCCATCGCCTGCATCCAGCCGACCAGCGCAAGATGCCAGATGCCACCCTGGCCGGTGCCAGAGGCCTTGAACTTGCCGGGCGGCGCGGCCTTGATCGCTTCGGCGAGGTCCTTGACCGTCTTGTAGGGCGAGGAGGAGGAGACCTGGATGCCGGGCGGGTCCTCGTTCATCAGCGCCAGCGGGGTGTAGCTCTTCGGCGTCAGCTCGGTCAGGCCCTGCCAGTGCATCATCGAGATCTCGACCGTGAGCATGCCGATGGTGTAGCCGTCGGGCTGCGCAGTCGCGATCGCGGTATGGCCGACGACGCCGGAGCCGCCGGTGCGGTTGACCACATTGAAGGGCTGGCCGAGGTCCTTTTCCAGGAGTGCTGCGACAATGCGCGCAGTCGCGTCGGTGCCGCCGCCGGCGCCCCAGGGCAYGATCACGGTGACCGGGCGCGCCGGATAGGCTTGGGCGCGGGCGGGCGCGAGGCCGAGTGCGGCGGATGCCGCAACCGCGGCGGATGAAGCCGCAAAAGCGCGGCGCGTAATCTTGGACATGAATGCCTCCCAGCGGCGCCCGTAACACCGGACGCTCTTAATGGCGGCATTCTAGTCGGCTTTACAGCGCGGCTGCAAGGTAGCGCTACCAAAGCGCTGTGAGCAATGTGCCGCGGCTCAAACGATGATCACTGCGGCTCTTCCGCATCGCCCTTCGGCCGTGCGCCGCCGAAGATGCGCGTGCCTTCCGCGGTGAGGTAAGGCTTCAGCGCGTCCCACGGCACGAAGGCGACATATTCGCCCTCGGCGTAGGGACCGACCGCATAGGGCGGATAATGGAAGGTGAGACCGGAACTCTTGCCGGCTTCGGTCGACGGGGCGAGCGTCACCGCACCGATCTTGAGCAGGGTCGGCTCCACGCTCTTGAACCACTCGTCGGTTGCGGTCTCGCTGGTGTCGCGCTTCTTCTTCTCGGCCTTGAGCGAGACGATCACGGCTTTCACCATCGCCTTCATGGTCGGGCCGCCATCGGCGGTCTCGGTGAAGAACGGGCGGATCGAGATGCGCTTGTGCTCGGTCTTGTCCCACAGGATCGTGTTCACGTCCGAATTGGGATGCGCGCCGTGGGTGTCCATATAGTCGTTGCGCAGGAGGTTGACATAGCGGTCGGCAACGACCGAGCGGATCGCGTATTTGCGCTCGAAGTCCCAGCCGCCGTCCTTGAAGAACTGCGGATCTTCTTTGCGCGCGGCGGCGGCCTCGGCCGCGTTCTTGTCGAGCCACTTCCTGCCTTCGGCCAGGCAATCCGCCGCGAGGGCTGCATCCACCTTGATCTTGTCGTCGAGGAAGACGCGCGCCGCGATGCTCTTGGTCTTGACGACGGCGTCGGGCTTGGGGTCCGCGGCGAGGGCCGAGATCACGCACGTTGCGCCAAGCGCCATGGCGACGCCCAAACTGGTGATGAACTTCAAGGGTGGTGCTCCTTACGTGAGCGTCAGAATATTTCGAGGATGTCGTCTGCGATCTGCTGCGCAGAGTGGGGGGAGGCGGAGCGCCGGACAGTCGCCTGCGCCTGCAAGCCGGTCGCGTCCTCGATGATCTGCTCGACGTCGATCAGGTTGAGCAGCGAGAAGGTGGCCTCCGGCTCGACCTCCACCAGGACATCGATGTCGCTGTCCGGGCGATAATCGGCGCCGGCCCGCGAGCCGACGATGGCGAGCTTCGAGACGCCCTTGGCCTTGATGGCATCAGCGTTCTTGCGTATCGCAGCGATGACCTCGTCACGTGTCATGGAGACAGCCCGGCCGGTGATGCGGCCAGGGTACCACCTACTCCGCCGCCTCGCTATGCCCGAGCCGGGCGTTCAGCTTGCGGATCAGCTCCTCCGCGGCATCGGCGATCACCGTGCCCGGCGGGAAGATCGCCTCCGCACCGGCCGCGTAGAGCGCATCGTAATCCTGCGGCGGCACCACGCCGCCGACGATGATCATGATGTCGTCGCGGCCCTGCTTCTTCAGCGCGGCCTTCAATTCCGGCACGGCGGTGAGATGGGCGGCGGCGAGCGAGGAGACGCCGAGGATGTGGACGTCGTTCTCGACGGCCTGCCGCGCGGCCTCGTCGGCGGTGGCAAACAGCGGCCCGATGTCGACGTCGAAGCCGATATCGGCGAACGCCGAAGCGATCACCTTCTGGCCCCGGTCGTGGCCGTCCTGGCCGATCTTGGCGACCAGGATGCGCGGGCGGCGGCCCTCCGCCTCCTCGAAGGCGTCGATCAGCGCCTGAACCTTCTCGACCCGGTTACCCATGCTGGACGCCTCCCGCTTGTAGACGCCGGTGATGGACTTGATCTCGGCGCGGTGCCGGCCGAACACCTTCTCCATCGCGTCCGAAATTTCGCCGACGGTCGCCTTCGCCCGCGCCGCGTCGATCGCGAGCGCGAGCAGGTTGCCGTTGCCTTCGCCGGCCGAACGCGTCAGCGCGGCGAGCGCGGCATCGACGTCCTTCTGGTTGCGCTCGGACTTCAGCCGCGTCAGCTTGTCGATCTGGAGCCGGCGGACGTTGGTGTTGTCGACCTTGAGGATATCGATCGGGGCTTCGTCCGTCGGCTTGTACTTGTTGACGCCGATCACGGCCTGCTTGCCGGCGTCGATGCGCGCCTGCGTCTTCGCGGAAGCCTCCTCGATGCGCAGCTTGGGCACGCCGGCCTCGATGGCCTTGGCCATGCCGCCGAGCTCCTCGACCTCCTGGATGTGGCTCCACGCCTTCGCCGCGAGGTCGCGGGTCAGCCGCTCGACATAGTACGAGCCGCCCCAGGGATCTATGATGCGGGTGGTGCCGCTCTCCTGCTGGAGGAAGAGCTGGGTGTTGCGAGCGATGCGGGCCGAGAAGTCGGTCGGCAGCGCCAGCGCCTCGTCGAGCGCATTGGTGTGCAGCGACTGGGTGTGGCCTTGGGTGGCCGCCATCGCCTCCACCGTCGTGCGCATCACGTTGTTGAAGACGTCCTGCGCGGTCAGCGACCAGCCCGAGGTCTGGCAATGCGTGCGCAGCGAGAGCGAGCGCGGATCCCTAGGATTGAAGGGCTTGAGCAGCTTCGCCCACAAGAGGCGCGCGGCGCGCATCTTGGCGACTTCCATGAAGAAGTTCATGCCGATCGCCCAGAAGAACGACAGCCGCGGCGCGAAGCGGTCGACGTCGAGGCCCGCGGCAAGGCCGGCGCGCAAATATTCGACGCCGTCGGCGAGCGTATAGGCGAGCTCGAGATCCTGCGTCGCCCCGGCCTCCTGCATGTGATAGCCGGAGATCGAGATCGAGTTGTATTTCGGCATCTTCTGCGAAGTATAGGCAAAGATGTCGGAGATGATCCGCATCGAGGGCGCAGGCGGATAGATGTAGGTGTTGCGCACCATGAACTCTTTCAGAATGTCGTTCTGAATGGTCCCCGAGAGCTTCTCCGGCGGCACGCCCTGTTCGCCCGCGGCGGCGACGAACAGCGCGAGGATCGGCAGCACCGCGCCGTTCATGGTCATGGACACGCTCATCTGGTCGAGCGGGATGCCCGCAAACAGCGTGCGCATGTCGTAGATGGAATCGATGGCGACGCCGGCCATGCCGACGTCGCCGCCGACACGCGGATGATCGCTGTCATAGCCGCGATGAGTGGCAAGATCGAACGCGACCGAGAGGCCCTTCTGTCCGGCAGCCAGGTTGCGGCGGTAGAACGCGTTGGAATCCTCCGCCGTGGAGAAGCCGGCATATTGTCTGACGGTCCAGGGCTGGTTGACATACATGGTCGGGTAGGGGCCGCGCAGGTAGGGCGCGATGCCCGGATAGGTCTCGAGGAAATCGAGCCCGGCGAGATCGGCCTCGCCATAGGCGGGTTTCACCAGGATGCCTTCGGGCGTCAGCCACGGCTCGGCGCTGCCGGCCGGCGCGGCGGCGGCCATGCGCTCGAAGGCGACGTCTGCGAAGTTCGGAATGCGGCTCATGGTTTCGACCATATCATAGACGCTCAATCATGGTCCGGATGCTGATGGCTGACGATGGTCGCCATCTTCTCCGGTCCGTAATTCTGCTGCGTGGTCTGGCTCGGCAGATTGGCGATCCCGACCACCCAGCCGAGGCGCGACTCTGTTCCATATTGCCGGGTCGGCACCACGTGATCCGGACGATCGAACGTACCGGTCATGATCTCGATGCGCGGGCCGTCGATGCGGCGGAAGCTCAGCGGCGTGCCGCAGGCGGCGCAGAAATCGCGCATCGCGATGGACGAGGAGCGGAACGCAGAGGGCGTGCCCTTGGTCCAGGCGAAATCACCCTTCTCGATATCGGCATAGGAGGCGAACGGCGCACCGCTCGCCTTCTGGCACATCCGGCAATGACAGATGCTGATCTTCGCCGGCGCCGCCGAGACCGCAAAGCGGACCGCGCCGCATTGGCAGCCGCCGGTGAGAACGGGTTTGCCTGCTTCCGTCATGGCTGCTCCATCCCTCGATAGGCGTCCTGCAGCGTCGCAAGCGCATCGCCGCCGGCAAAGACGAAGCCGGTGACACCGGCTGCGCGCAGCGCCGCCTCGGCATCAGTCGGGCGGCCTGCCAGATAGATATGTCGCGCGCCGGCCGTTTGCAGGGCCCGGGCGGTGGCTTCGGCGTGTTCCGCATAGACCTTGTCGCTGGAACAAAGGCAGGCAAGCTCGGCGCCGGAGGCCTTGAATGCTGCGACCAACTTGGCCGGATCGACAAGACCCTCGCTGTCGGCCGCCTGGATGCCGCCGGCCTCGAAGAAGCTCTTGGCAAAGGTCGCGCGCGCCGTGAAATTGGCGGGCGTGCCGAGATTGGCCAGGAACACTTTTGGCCGCGCCCCGCGCGCCTTCAATGCCGCATCGGATTTGTCGCGCAGCGCTTCGAACGGTTCCGCCAGCCGGATCGGCGGCAGCGCGTCGAACTTGTATTTCTGTTCGCCATAGGGTGCGAGCGCGACCGGCGTGGCTTTCAGCACCGCCGTCTCGCGCTCATGCAGGTTCGGAAACTCGCTGGCGCCGGTCAGCACGTCGCGGCGCTTTGCGATGTTGGCGTCACGCGCTTTTCGCGCAGCTGCCACCTTGCTCTGGAACAGGCCTTGCTGAAGCGCGGCAAAGGCGCCGCCGGCTTTCTCGCTTTCCTGGAACAGCGCCCAGGCCGCCTCGCACAGCTGCGCCGTCAGCGTCTCGATGCCGCCTGCGCCCGCGGCGGGATCGCTGACCTTGGCGAGGTTGCTCTCCTCCAGCAGCAGCAGTTGCGTGTTGCGCGCCACGCGCCGCGCGAACGGATCGGGCAGCCCGAGCGCCAACGTGTGCGGCAGCACCGTGATCGCGTTGGCACCGGCAAGCCCCGCCGCGAACGTCGCCATGGTTGCGCGCAGCATGTTCACATAGGGGTCGCGCTGCGTCAGCATGCGCCAGGCGGTGTCGGCGGCAATGAACAACGGCTTCGGCGTCAGCCCGCAGGCCGCCTCGACGCGCGCCCACAGCAGCCGCAGTGCGCGGAATTTCGCCATGGTCAGGAACTGGTCGGCATCCGCGGCAAGCCGCGCATAGACCATGCCCTGCGCGGCTTCCAGCGCAACGCCGACGCCTTCGATCGCGCGAAGATAGGCGAGGCCGCAGGCGAGCACGAAGGCGAGCTCCTGCACCTCGGAGCCGCCGGCATCGTGGATCACGCGTCCGTCGGCCGAGGCGAATGGCCCCTTGAAGCCGAGCGCGGCGAGGCCCTTGATGCCGCCGGTGACGGCAGGAAGAATCTCCTCCCAGGTGTAAGGGCTGTGGCCCCACACCGCGCAGGCGGCGAGCGGATCGAGACCGAAGCGGATGTCGCAGGCGGCAGGATCGATGCCGTTGCTCTTCACATATTCCGCGACATGGATCGCGGCCATCCGCGATTGCGGACCGATCTGAAGCTCGATGCCGATGCCGGCATCGAGATGAATGTCCTTCAAGACCTTTGCGACGGCATCCGCCGAAGGTTCCAGGCCAAAGCCGTGAGCACCGTTGCTGCCGGCGAACACCAGTGCGAGCCCCGTCGCGCCATTCTCCAGATCCTGCAAGGCCTGTGCGTTCGCGGCTGCCGCGTCGGGATGGTCGATCCGCTGCACGATCTGCCACGGCGCGGCCGCAGCCCGTCCGACCACGGGCGCAACGCCCCTGGCGCGCGGATAGAGCGGATCGATCTTGAGGCCGTCATAGGTCTTGCCGACCAGCTTTTCGAACGGCGCACCCTTGAGCACGCCGTCGACCAGCTTGCGCCAGTCTTCGACCGTGGCCTTGGGAAAATCCGCCGCCAGCGGCAGGTCGTCAGTCACGGAGGTCATGCGGCGAGGGGCTCCCGAAGATCTTGTAATTCGCAGGCGAAATTGCCACGGCGGACCGTCCCTGCAAACGGTTGTTTTTGGTTAACCGGTATCCGGAAGCCGCTCAATGCCTTGCGTCGAGACGCTGGAAAGCCCGTCACGCACGCGAATGCCTGAGATCACGCGGTCGGGCGCGATCTCGGCCAGCGGCACCAGCACGAAGGCGCGCTCGAACAGGCGCGGATGCGGCAAGGTCAGGTCGGGCTTCTGCAGGCTGACATCGTCATAGGCGATCATGTCGAGATCGAGCGTGCGCGGCCCCCAGGGCCGTTCCTTGGTCCGGGTGCGACCGAATTTCTGCTCGACCTTCTGCATCACAAACAGCAGCGCGTGCGGATCGAGGCTGGTCTCGATCTCGATGCAGGCATTGACGAAGGGATCCTGCGCCTCATCGCCCCAGGGCGGTGTCGCATAGTCCGAGGAGCACGCGACCAGCGCGGCCTGCGCCATGCCGCAGATGTGGGCGATCGCCTTCCGGAACGTCGCGCGGACATCGCCGACATTGCCGCCGAGTGCGATCAGCACGCTTGCCATGTCAGGGGTGCCGCGAGCGCGTCAGCATGATGCCGACGTCGTCGAAGATCGCGGCGATCGGCGCATGCGGCTTGTGCACGGTGATCTTCACGGCGCGGATCCGCGGGAAGTGCGACAGGATGGCGTCGGCGACCGCGCCCGCCGCGCGTTCCAGCAGCTTGTAATTGGTGTTCTTGAACGCCGCCGTCGTGGTCGCCACGACCTCGGCGTAGGACACCGTGTCGGCGAGCCGGTCGGTGCGTGAGGGCTCCGACAGGTCGGTATAGAGTTCGAGATCAATCACGAAACGCTGGCCGACTTCGGTTTCGTGGTCCATCACGCCGTGGCGAGCATGGATCGACAGGCCGGTCACGAAGATCGTATCGGTCATTGCTTGCTCTCGATTGCGTTCGCGACCCGCAGGGCCTGCAAGGTCTCGGCGACGTCATGGGTCCGGATGATCCTGGCGCCGCGCTGGGCGGCGATGAGATGCGCGGCGATCGAGCCGGCGAGTCTTTCCTTCGGCTCGGAAGGCGACACCGAGGCGATGAAGCGCTTGCGCGAGGCGCCGACCAGGACCGGCAGGCCGAACATGTCGAATTCGCGCAGCCGCGCCAGCGCGGTCATGCTCTGCTCGGCGGTCTTGCCGAAGCCGATGCCGGGATCGAGCACGATCTTGTCACGTGCGATGCCGGCCTTGGCGGCGATGTCCAGCGAGCGCAGGAAGAACGCCTTCATGTCGGCGATGATGTCGATGGCGGAATCCACGTTGTCGCGATTATGCATGACGATGACGGGGACGCCTCTCGCCGCTACCAGCGGCGCCATGGCGGCATCGCGTTGCAGGCCCCAGACGTCGTTGGCGATCGCCGCGCCCTGATCGAGCGCGAAGGCCACCACCTCCGCCTTCATGCTGTCGATCGAGACCGGCACGCCGAGCGCAACCACGCCTGATAGCACCGGCCTCAGCCGGGCGAGTTCGTCCTCGGCCGTGACTGCCTTGGCGCCCTTGTAGGGCCGGGTGGACTCCGCGCCGATGTCGATGATGTCGACACCGTCGGCGATCATCGCCCGGGCCCGCTCGAGCGCCTGGTCGGGCGCGATGAAGTCGCCGCCGTCGGAGAAGGAATCCGGGGTGACGTTGAGCACGCCCATCACCGCCGGGAGAGGTCGCTCCAGCAGTGTCCGCAGCACGTCGCGCCCGGCCGAGCCGGCCGGCGGGACGGAAGGGGATGGCAAGGCATTCATGCGCGTGGATGTGCGCGGTCGGGGAG
>NZ_JBFUES010000079.1:0-13764 GCF_056403875.1 Bradyrhizobium sp. P2_E8 | reverse complement strand
ATGCAGCATAATGCTTGACTTTTGCGTGGGTGAGTGCTTACTCACTATCCCATGAGCTCACTGCGAATGACGAGCGACCTGAGGCGTCAATTGATCCTCGGCGCCGCAAAGCGCTGCTTTGCCCGACACGGCTATACCGGCACCACGACCAAGAGCGTGGCGGCCGCCGCTGCCATTTCCGAAGCCCTGCTGTTCAAGCATTTCCCCTCCAAGGCGGCGCTCTACGCTGAAATCCTCAGCGACGAATGCGAAGCCGATCCGGCGCTGACGGATCTTCTGGAACGGGAGCCGTCCACCGCCACCATGGTCGAGCTGATCCGCGGCATGGTCCAGCACTTCCTCCGCATCGCCGATGGTCCGGACCTGGAAGAGGCACAGCGCCTGCGACTGATGGCCACGAGCCATTTGGATGATGGCGAATTCGCCCGTTTGCTATATGCCAAGATCGAGAAGCTGATCGGGGTGGTCTTCGTCGCCTCGCTCGAGCGTGCGGTTGCCGCAGGGGACGCGCGGCCCTGCACTGGCGATCCACTCAACCTGTTCTGGTTTGCGCATCATTCGTTGATGACGGCGGCCCTGACCAGGCTGCCGGCTACGCCCTGTCTCGCTTACGGCAAGGCGAACGATCTGGAGCGTCAGCTCTGTGAGTTTCTCCTGAGAGGTATCGGACTTAACGACGCCGCAATTGCTTCACATCTGGGCCGCGATCAGGCGCCGGGTGTCGGCAAGACGGCGATTGCAGAAAGTGCATGACATGAACATCGTAACCGAACACAAGATTTCGGGCGAACCGATCGACAAGGCTCCCAAGCGTCCGGTCCGGCCGGTGCTCTGGTTCGTCATCGTCGGCACGCTGCTCGGCGCGCTCGTCGGCGGCCTCGTCTGGTTCAATTACTTCCGCGGCCAGATGATCAAGCAGTTCTTCGCCAACAACAAGCCGCCGCCGACCACGGTCAGTGCGGCCGAGGCGAAGTCCGAGGTGGTGCCTAACCTGCTGACCGCGGTCGGCGGGCTTGCCGCCGTGCACCAGGTCGATGTCAGCGCCGACGTCAACGGCCGCGTCACCGAGATCAAGTTCGAGCCGGGTTCGCATGTCGAGGCCGGCACGCCGCTGGTGCAGCTGTTCGACGCGCCCGATCAGGGCGATCTCGCCAATTACAAGGCCCAGGCGACCGTCGCGCAGCTCTCGCTCGATCGTGCCAAGCAACTGGCGTCGCGCCAGTTCGGCCCGCAGGCGACCGTCGATTCGGCGCAGGCCGCGTACGACCAGGCGCTGGCCGGCATCGCCAAGACCGAAGCGCTGATCTCACAGAAGCTGGTGCGCGCGCCGTTCTCCGGCGATCTCGGCGTCCGCAAGGTCGAGGTCGGCCAATATCTGACGGCCGGTACGGCGATCGTGTCGCTGACCGATCTGTCGGAGCTCTGGGCCAACTTCACGGTGACGGAAAAGGACTCGGGCAACCTCAAGGTCGGTCAGGCGGTCCGTCTGAAGGTCGACGCGTATCCGGGCCGCACCTTCGACGCCAAGATCACCACGATCGAGCCGCAGATCTCGACTGACACCCGCAACATCCGCGTGCAGGCGACCGTCTCCAATCCGGAGAAGATCCTGAAGCCCGGCATGTTCGTGACCACCACGGTGGTGTTGCCGGACAAGCCGGCGGTGATCACCGTGCCGGAGACGGCGGTCGACTACACGCTCTACGGCGACTCCGTGTTCGTGATCACCGAGAAGAAGGAAGAGGACGGCAAGACCAGCCTCTCCGCGGTGCGCACGTTCGTGCAGACCGGCAACCGGGTCGAGGGCCGCGTCGAAATCATCAAAGGCGTGAAGCCGGGCGACAAGGTCGTCGCCGTCGGCCAGCTCAAGCTGCAATCGGGCGCGGCGGTGTCGATTTCGACCGACCCGGCCCCGCAGATCCCGGCGCAGCCGCCCCGCTACTGACACCGCAAACGTCACAGCATGATCCGGCACGGCCGGATCATGTTCGTGCAAGTCAACGAAATCGAGATCGCCGCGATGCGCTTTACTGATATTTTCATCAAACGCCCGGTCCTGTCGGTCGTTGTCAGCCTGCTGATCCTGCTGATCGGCCTGCGCGCGGCGATGGTGCTGCCGATCCGGCAATATCCGAAACTGTCGAACACGGTCATCAACATCACGACCGTCTATCCCGGCGCATCCGCGGACCTGATCCAGGGCTTCATCACCACGCCGATCGAGCAGGCGGTCGCTTCTGCCGAAGGCGTCGATTACATGACCTCGTCGTCGGTGCTCGGCACCTCGACGATCCAGGTCTACATCAAGCTGAACTTCGATCCGAACCAGGCGCTCACCGAGGTGCTGGCCAAGACGAACTCGGTCAAATATCTGATCCCGAAGGAATCCAACGACCCGATCGTCACCAAGACGACGGGCCAGACCACGGCGGTGATGTATCTCGGCTTCTCCTCCGAGGAGCTGTCGGGCTCGGCAATCTCGGACTACCTGACGCGCGTGGTGCAGCCGGTGCTCTCGACCGTCGACGGCGTGGCCTCTGCCGACATCCTTGGCGCCCAGAACTTCGCGATGCGGCTGTGGCTCGATCCCGTGAAGATGGCCGGCCGCAATATCTCGCCGGCTGACGTCGCATCGGCGATCGCCGCCAACAACTTCCAGTCCGCGGCGGGCCAGACCAAGGGCTATCTGATCGTCTCGAACGTCTCGACGAATACGGGCCTGACCGACGTCAACCAGTTCAGGAAGATGATCGTCAAGGCCAAGGACGGCGGCTTCGTGCGGATGGAGGACATCGCCACCGTCGAGCTTGCAGCCCAAAGCACGGACGCGAGCGTCGCCTTCAACGGCGAGCACGCGATCTTCATCGGCGTGCAGGCGACCCCGCAGGGCAACCCGCTGACGCTGGTCAAGGGCGTGCGCGCGCTGTTCCCCGAGCTCGAGCGCAACCTGCCGCCGTCGATGAAGATGAAGGTGGCCTACGATTCCACCAAGTTCATCCAGTCCTCCATCGACGAGGTCGAGAAGACGCTCGGCGAAGCCGTGATCATCGTGATCGTGGTCATCTTCCTGTTCCTGGCGTCATTCCGCTCCGTCATCATTCCTGTCGTCACCATCCCGCTATCGATGATCGGCGTCTGCACGCTGATGCTGGCGCTGGGATTCAGCTTCAACCTGCTGACGCTGCTGGCGATGGTGCTGGCGATCGGCCTCGTCGTCGACGACGCCATCGTCGTGGTGGAGAACATCCACCGCCATCTGGAGGAAGGGAAGACGCCGGTTCAAGCCTCGCTGGAGGGCGCGCGCGAAATCGTGGGTCCCGTCATCTCGATGACCATCACGCTCGCGGCCGTGTACGCGCCGATCGGCTTCCTCGGCGGCCTCACCGGCTCGCTGTTTCGCGAATTCGCCTTCACGCTGGCGGGCTCGGTGATCGTGTCGGGCGTGATCGCGCTGACGCTGTCGCCGATGATGTGCTCGGTGCTGCTGAAGAACACCGAAGAGGGCCGGTTTGCCAAATTGGTGAACAGGGTGTTCGGCGCGCTGACGCGCTGGTATGGCCGCAGGCTCGACCGCTCGCTCGACTACAAGGCCATTACCGGTCTGTTCGCAGTGACGATCCTCGGGCTGGTCGGCTTCCTCTACATGCACACGTCGAAGGAACTGGCGCCGGAGGAAGACCAGGGCATCGTGTTTGCGGTGACCAAGGCGCCGAAATACGCCAACATCGACTATGTCGATTTCTACGGCGAGAAGCTCGACGAGAAATTCCAGAAATTCCCGGAGACCGATCTGCGCTTCGTGCTGAACGGCATCAACGGTCCGCAGGGCGGCATCGCCGGCATGCTGCTGAAGCCGTGGGAGGAGCGCAAGCGCTCGTCGATCCAGTTGAAGCCCCTGGTGCAGGCCGAGCTCTCCAAGATCGAGGGCGTGCAGGCTTTCGCCTTCAACCTGCCGCCGTTGCCCGGCGGACCCGGCGGCCTACCGGTGCAGATGGTGATCAACTCCACCGCCGGATTCCAGACCGTCTATGAGCAGATGGAGAAGCTGAAGGACGCCGCGCGCAAGAGCGGCATGTTCATCGTCTCCGACAGCGACCTTGCCTATAACCAGCCGAATGTGCAGGTCACGATCGACCGCACCAAGGCCCAGGATCTCGGCGTCAACATGCAGAACCTCGGCAGCACGCTCGCGGTGCTGCTTGGCGGCAATTACGTCAACCGCTTCAATCTCGAGGGCCGCTCCTACCAGGTGATTCCGCAGGTGCCTCGGGGCAAACGGCTCTCGCCGGAATCGCTCGGCGGCTACTATGTGACGACCAACACCGGCCAGCAGCTTCCGCTGTCGACCGTGGTCTCGATCAGGACCAAGACCGATCCGAATTCGCTGACCCACTACAACCAGCTCAATTCGGCGACGTTCTCGGCCGTGCCGATGCCCGGCGTGACCGTCGGTGCTGCGGTCGACTTCCTCGAAAGCGAGGCCAAGAAGCTGCCGCAGGGTTTCAGCCACGACTATCTCGCGGACTCCAGGCAGTATGTGCAGGAAGGCAACCAGCTCGCGATCACCTTCGGCTTCGCGCTGATCATCATCTTCCTGGTGCTGGCAGCCCAGTTCGAGAGCTTGCGTGACCCGCTGGTGATCATGATCTCGGTGCCGATGGCGATCGTCGGCGCGCTGATCCCGCTGTTCTTCGGCGTCGCGACCATGAACATCTACACCCAGGTCGGTCTGCTCACTCTGGTCGGCCTGATCACCAAGCACGGCATCCTGATGGTGGAGTTCGCCAACGAGCTCCAGATCAACGAGCGGCTCGACCGCCGCTCGGCCATCGAGATGTCGGCCCGCATCCGCCTGCGGCCGATCCTGATGACCACGGCCGCGATGGTGACGGGCCTGATCCCGCTCCTGACCGCGACCGGCGCGGGTGCGGCCAGCCGCTTCTCGATCGGTCTGGTCGTTGTCGCCGGCATGTCGATCGGCACGCTGTTCACGCTGTTCGTGCTGCCCGCCGTCTATGTGGTGCTGGCGACCGACCATCGCGCGGCCGCCGATTCCGAGCGGAACAAGCAGGTCAACGAGCTCGACCTCGGTTCCAAGGCGCTGCGGCCGACCTGAGGCCGGAAGCAAGCGAATCGGAGGGCGGCAGCGGTCAATCCGCTGCCGCCCTTTTTCGTTGTACCCGCCGGTGCTGATGCGGTGGCCACCGCGGCTGTTGGGCGGGCCCTTGGCCGCGCTCGCGAGAGACAAGGTCTCGTCTTCTTGCTAGGTTCCGCTGGATGAGCCTCTCTCTCCATCCCGACACCCCGCAAGCCAGGACGTCGCCGAGCGCGGCGCCGGATGCAGCAGTGGCCGGCGAAGCGACGGGGCGAGGGATCAGGATCCGGCTGTTCACCAAATACGTCGCACTGTTCGTGGTCGTCGTCGCCGTCGCGCTGCTTGCCAACGGGCTGTTCGAAGTCTTCTTCTACTATCGTGAGCACAAGGCCTCGCTGATCCGCGTCCAGCATGAGCAGGCCGAGGCGGCGGCCGCCAAGATCGGCCAGTTCGTCAAGGAGATCGAGAGCCAGCTCGGCTGGACCACGCAGCTGCCGTGGTCGGCGGACTCGATCGAGCAACGCCGGTTCGACGCGCTGCGGCTGCTGCGCCAGGTGCCCGGGATCACCGAGCTCGCCCAGGTGGATTCGAACGGCAAGGAGCGGTTGCGGGTCTCGCGGCTGGCGACGAACGCGATCGACAGCGGGATCGACCTGTCGACCGACCCGAAGTTTACCGAGGCGGTCGCGCACAAGGTCTATTACGGACCGGTCTATTTCCGCAGGGACTCCGAACCCTACATGACGCTGGCGCTGGCCGGCGCGCGCAAGGATGCCGTCGTCAGCATCGCGGAGGTCAATCTGAAGCTGATCTGGGACGTCGTCTCCCAGATCAAAGTTGGCGAGCACGGAGACGCCTATGTGGTCGGGCCGGAGGGGCGCCTGATCGCGCATCCCGATATCAGCCTGGTCCTGCGCAACACCGACATGTCCGGGCTCGCGCAGGTCCGCGCCGCGCAGGCCGGAGGCGGTACCATGTCCGATCCGCTTCCCGAAGCGCGCAACATCCAGGGGCAGAAGGTGCTGACCGCATCGGCCCCGATCGAGCCGCTGCACTGGACCATGTTCGTCGAGCTGCCGGTCGAGGAGGCCTATGCCGCGCTCTATGCCTCGCTGCAGCGGCTTGCGATCGTGCTTCTCGCGGCGTCGATCTTCGCGGTGCTTGCGGGAATATTCCTGGCGCGCCGCATGGTGGGACCGATCCAGGCGCTGCGCAGCGGCGCCGAGCGGATCGGGGGCGGCGATTTCTCCCAGCGCATTGCGATCCGGACCGGCGACGAGCTCGAAGGGCTCGCCGACCAGTTCAACGACATGGGCGCGCGCTTGCAGGAATCCTATGCCGACCTCGAAAACAAGGTCGAGCAGCGGACTGCTGAATTGAGCGAGTCGCTGGAGCAACAGACAGCCACTTCGGAGGTTTTACAGGTGATTAGTTCGTCTCCGGGCGAACTCGCGCCGATGTTCCACAAGATGCTCGAGAATGCCACGCGAGTCTGTGGCGCGAATTTCGGGGTCATGAATCTGTGGGATGGCGAAACCTTTACTATGGCGGCTGATTACAATGTGCCGCCGGCGTTCGCCGCTTCGCGAAGAGACGTGGCGATCCGCCCTCATCCGGAGACTGCGCTCGCCGCCGTTGTCAGGACCCGCCAAGTTGTTCACGTTCACGATGTGCAAGACACGCCTGCTTATGTTGCGGGAGGTTCAAGCATTCGCGCAATCTCCGACCTTGCTGGCGCCCGCACGATCATTGTCGTGCCGATGCTGAGAGAAGGCGAGCTGATCGGCACGATCGCAGTCTATCGCAAGGAGGTCCGGCCCTTCACCGACAAGCAGATTGCCCTGGTCGAGAACTTCACCAAACAAGCCGTCATCGCCATCGAGAACGCGCGGCTGCTCAAGGAGCTTCGCCGACGCACGGATGATCTGACCGAGTCGTTGCAGCAGCAGACGGCGACCGCCGATGTGCTGAAAGTCATCAGCCGTTCGGCGTTCGACCTGCAAACCGTGCTGAACACCCTTGTCGGCTCGGCGGCACGCTTGTGTGATGCGGACGAAGGCACGATCTTTCGGCCTAGCGATGGCGTCTTCTATTTGGCGGCAAGCTGCGGGCTTGACGCGGAGCAAGAAAACAAGCTTCGGACATTCGCTTCCGTACCCGAACGGGGAAGTGTGGTCGGGCGTACGCTGCTCGACGCCAAGACGGTTCATGTCCCGGATGTGCAAGCCGACCCGGAATATGCACCCTCGTCCGCTCGAAGGCGTTCAAACGTGCGTACGATGCTTGGCGTGCCTCTGCTTCGAGAGGGGACGCCAATCGGCGTGTTTGTCCTGACGCGGCATATGGTGCGGCCCTTTAGCGACAAGCAAATCGAACTCGCCACCACATTTGCAGATCAGGCCCTCATCGCGATCGAGAATGTCCGATTGTTCGAGGAGGTCCAGGAACGCACCAGAGAGCTGTCGCGGTCCCTCGATGATCTGCGCGCCGCCCAAGACCGCCTGATCCAGACCGAGAAGCTCGCCTCCCTCGGCCAGCTCACGGCGGGGATCGCGCACGAGATCAAGAATCCACTCAACTTCGTCAACAATTTCTCCGCGGTCTCGACCGAGCTGATCGACGAGCTCAACGAGACCCTTCAATCGGCCTCGCTCGACGACAAGACCAAGGCGGAAGTCGACGAGCTGACCGGCATGCTCAGGGGCAATCTCGAGAAGGTGGTGCAGCACGGCAAGCGCGCCGATTCCATCGTCAGGAACATGCTGGTGCATTCGCGCCAGGGTTCCGGCGAGCATCGCCCCGTCGATATCAATGCGGTCATGGAGGAGAGCCTCAATCTCGCTTATCACGGCGCGCGCGCCGAAAGGCCTGCCTTCAACGTCACGCTCCAGCGCGCGTTCGACCCCGCCGCCGGCCTGGTCGACATCTATCCGCAGGAGGTTACGCGCGTCTTTCTCAACCTGATCTCGAACGGTTTCTATGCTGCGGCCAAGCGCAAGGAGAGCGCAGCGGAAGGTTTTGAGCCGATCCTGAGCGCCGCAACCAGGAACCTCGGCGACAAGGTCGAGATCCGGATCCGCGACAACGGCACCGGGATTCCGCCCGAGGTGAAGGAGAAACTGTTCAATCCGTTCTTCACGACCAAGCCGGCCGGTGAGGGCACCGGGCTCGGCCTGTCCATGAGCCATGACATCGTCGTGAAGCAGCATGGCGGCACGATCGAGGTGAAGACCGAGCCCGGTGTATTCACCGAATTCATCATCACGCTGCCGCGCACGATGGCAGCGGGCGACACTGCCGGAGGCAAGACTTGAACGTTTATATCCTGGTCGTCGATGACGAGCCCGACGTCGAACCGCTGTTCAGGCAGCACTTCCGGCGCGACCTGCGCGCCGGCCGCTTCCAGATGGAGTTTGCCCCCTCTGCGGCCGATGCGCTGAGGCGTGCGGCCGAGGTTCGCGATCCTTCGCTGATCCTGATTCTGTCGGACATCAACATGCCCGGCATGAGCGGGCTCGACCTGCTGCCGAAGGTGCGCGCCGACTATCCGCACGTTCCGGTCATCATGATCACCGCCTATGGCGACGCCGAGACACGCAGAAAGGCGATCGAGCGAGGCGCCCACGGGCTCCTGACCAAGCCGATCGACTTTGCACTGCTGCGCCAGGAGATCGACACGAGGCTCGAGCAAGCCGCATGACTGCGACCATCCTCTTCGTCGACGACGAGCCGGACCTCGAGGCGCTGATCCTGCAAAAGTTCCGCAGGCAGATTCGCGACGGGCTGCTCACCCTCATGTTCGCCCGCGACGGCCTCGAGGCGTTGGAGGCGCTGGAGCAGAATCCRCATGTCGACATGGTGGTCTCCGACATCAACATGCCGCGGATGGACGGGCTGTCGCTGCTGGCAAAGCTCCAGGAGGCCGAGGACAAGAAGTCGACCATCATCGTCTCCGCCTATGGCGACATGAGCAACATCCGCATCGCCATGAACCGCGGCGCGTTCGACTTCTTGACCAAGCCGATCGACTTCGCCGATCTGGAGGCCACGATCCAGAAGACCATCGGCCACGTGGAAATGCTGCGGGAGGTACGGCGGCGCCAGATCGAGGCCGAGCGCGCCCATGCCTCGCTGTCGCGTTTCTTCTCGCCGGAGATCGCAAGGCGCCTGGCTGCGGATGTCGAAGGCGGCATGGAGGTGCAGTGGCGCGATGTCGCCACCCTCTTCACCGACATCACCGGCTTCACGTCGCTGGTCGAGAGCGCGGCCCCGCAGACGCTCGGCGAGCTCCTCAACGAATATGTCGGCGGCATGACCGAGATCGTCTTCGCACATGAAGGGACCGTCGCCAAAATCATTGGCGATGCGATTCAGGTGCTGTTCAACGCCCCCGGCGACCAGCCGGACTATGCGACGCGCGCGGTCGCCTGTGCCCATGATCTGGACGCCTGGGCAGAGGACTTCTCCGCGCGCTGGAGGGCGAGAGGTGTGAACTTCGGGGCGACCCGGATCGGTGCCCATGCCGGCCCGGCGCTGGTCGGCAATTTCGGCGGCAACCGTTTCTTCGACTACACCGCCTATGGCGACTCCATCAATATCGCGGCGCGGCTGGAAGCCGCCAACAAGCATCTCGGCACCCGCATCTGCGTCAGCTCCGGCGTCGCCGAGGCGGCCGAGAATTTTCAGGGCCGTCCCGTGGGCGAGCTGATGCTGCGCGGGCGCAGCGAGCCGCTGCGCGCGTTCGAACCGCTGCCGCGGGCCAAATTCGAAGCGCCGGTGACGGCGCTCTATTCCGAGGCTTTTGCCAAGATGGAGGCCGGCGACGCCGCCGCCATGCCGGCCTTTGCCGCGCTGGTCGGCATGCATGCCGACGATCCGCTGGCCGGTTTTCACCTGAAGCGCCTGCTCAACGGCGCCAAGGGCATTCGCATGCAACTGGAATAGGAGCCCGTCATGACGCGTGAATTCTCCGCCGGCAATTACCGTTTCATTCCGTCCGTGTTCCAGTATTCGGCCGGCGCCGCCGCGGACGAGGGCTATGAGATCGAGCGCGTCCGCTTCGATCGCCTGGTGCCGCTGGCCGAGGGCTTTGCGCTGGCGGCGAAGTTCATCCAGGAGGCAGGCCGTCCGCTGACCGCGTTCTGCGCCTGCGAGCTGCGCTCGCCGGCGGCCTTCAGCGAGGAAGGCTTTCGTGCGTTCAACCTGCACTATGTGAAGACGCTGTCCGAATGGGGCATCTTCGACGGCACCACCAATCCAGTGGCGCGCAGCAATGTCTGTCCCGAGATCGATCCGCCGTCAGCGCCATCGTTCTATGCGTTCTCCTTCACGCGCCCGACGCGGTCGAAGGCGCCGAGCTTCGTGATCGCCGGCGGTGCCGAAGCGCGCGAGGGCAGCGGGACTTATGTCGAGCGCACGGTGCGCTATCGCGACCTCAGCCCGGAGGGGCTGCGCGAGAAGGTGCGGTTCACCACCACCTCGCAGATGGAAAACCGGCTGGCGGCCTTCGGCTTCGGCTGGAAGGACACCACCGGCGTGCAGGCCTATTCCGTGCACGACTTCCACCATGCGCTGGTCGACGAGCTGGTCCGCCGCGGCGCATTGCGCTCCGGCCTGACCTGGCACTATGCCCGCCCGCCGGTGGTCGACCTCGAGTTCGAGATGGACTGCCGCCGCGTGATGCGCGAGGTGGTGATCTAGCGCTGGCGCGGGTCGAGCGCGTCGCGCAGGCCGTCGCCGAGCAGGTTCAGCGACAGCACCACGAGGAAGATCGCGAGCCCCGGCCAGATCGCCATCCACGGCGCCTGGGTCAGGAAGCGTTGCGCCGCGTTGAGCATGCTGCCCCAGGACGGTGCGGGCGGCTGCTGGCCGAGCCCAAGGAATGAGAGCGCGGCCTCGGCGATGATGGCGGCGGCGATCGACAGCGTCGCCTGCACCAGCAGCGCCGGCAGGATGTTGGGCAGGATGTGCGAGAACGCGATCCGCCAGCCGGGATTGCCGAGGGCGCGTGCCGCCTCGACATAATCCTCGGCCTTGACGCTCAGCACCTGGCCGCGGGTCAGGCGGATGAAGATCGGGGTCGCCGAGATGCCGATCGCGATCATGGCATTGCCGAGGCTCGGACCCAGAAACGCGGCCAGCGCGATCGCCAGGATCAGGAACGGGCAGGCCAGCATTGCATCGGTGATCCGGCTGATCAGCGCATCGACAAATCCGCCGCGATAGCCGGCGAGCAGGCCGAGCGGCACGCCGACGCCGAGCGCGATTGCGACCGAGATCAGGCCCGCGAGCAGGGAGGCGCGCGCGCCGTAGACGATGCGGCTGAGGATGTCGCGGCCGAGCTCGTCGGTGCCGAACCAGTGCGCCGCGGTCGGCGGCTTGCGCACCAGGCTCCAGCTCGTCGCGATGGGATCGTAGGGGACGATGAGAGGAGCAAGCGCCGCAAGCAGGATGAACGCCGTGATCACGACGAGTCCGAACACGGCGGCCTTGCGCTTGAACAACCGCCGCCGTGCGCGGCGCGCCGGGCTGTCAAGTTCGGACGCGTGCGCGGTGGAGGGGGCGGCGCGCAATGCGGCATCGGTCATGGCGCTAGCCCCGCAGCCGCGGATTGACGAGGATATAGGCGACGTCGGCAACGAGGTTCAGCGTGATGTAGACCGTGGCCGTCACCAGCACCACGCCCTGCACCACCGCATAGTCGCGGTTGAAGACGGCGTCCACGATCAGCTTGCCGAAGCCGGGAATGGAGAAGATCTGCTCCGTCAGCACCGCGCCCGACAACAACGTGCCGAGCTCGAGCGCGCCGAGAGTGATGATCGGCGTCAGCGCATTGCGCATCGCGTGCTTGAGGATGACGGAGCGCTCCGACAATCCCTTCGCGCGCGCCGTGCGGACATAGTCGCTCTCCAGCACCTGGAGCATGGCGCTGCGGGTATGCCGCATCAGGATCGCGGAAATCGCGTTGCCGAGCACGAAGGCGGGCATGATGGTGGCGGCCAGGCTCGCGCGCCAGTTCTCGGTGAGCGGCACGTAGCCCGAGGCCGGCAGCCAGCCGAGCTCGATCGAGAACAGGAAGATCAAGAGGATCCCGAGCCAGAAATTCGGCGTCGAGATGCCCCACAGCGCAAACAAATTCGCGCCATAGTCCCAGGCCGTGCCCTTCTTCACCGCGGAGACGATGMCGGCGGGAATGCCGATGAAAAACGCGATCAGGATCGCCATCGAGCCGAGCTGGAGCGTCACCGGCAGTTTCTGTGCGATCAGCTCGCGCACCGGCATCTTGTTGCGCAAGGACTCGCCGAAATTGCCGGACAGGACTCCCTTGAGCCAGTAGACATATTGCACGGGGATCGGCCGATCGAGCTTGTATTGCTGCCGGATCTGCTCGATAGCGGCGGGATCGCGTTCCTCGCCGGCCATCACCAGCGCCGGATCGCCGGGGAGCAATTGCTGGAGCGAAAAGATCAGCACCGACACGAAGAACAGTGTCGGCACGATCTGCGCGATGCGGTGGGCGAGGAACTTCAGCATGGCCCCACCTGTGTCCCGGGTGATGCCGCGATCACTTGAACTTCAGCCCGACCACGCGCACCAGGCCATCAGGCATCTGCTTGTAGCCCTGGAGCTTGGTGGTGTGAGCGATCAGGAGCTTACGGTGGTAGATGTAGATGATGGGCAGATCGTCCAGCACGATCTTGGTCAGCTTCTCATAGATCGCCTTGCGCTCGGCGACGTTGGAGGTCATCCGCCCATCTTCCRGGAGCTTGTCGGCCTCGGGGTTCGAATAGACACCGTCGTTCTGCGGCGCCTTGCTGCGCATGAAAATGTAGGAATTGCCGTCCGGGTCGATGCGTCCGCTCCAGTTGATCTGGAAGATCTGGAACTCGCCCGCCTGGGCCTGTTTGAAGGTGGTGGCGAATTCGACTGCGCGGATCTTGATGTCGAAGCCGGCTTCGGCGGCCATCGACTGGACGACCTGCGCCACGGCTTCGTTTTCCGCGCCCTTGGGGATCATGTAGTCCACGGTCACCGGCACGGTGACGCCGGCTTCCTTCAACAGCGCCTTCGCCTTGGCGATGTCGCGTCCACGCACCGGGAATGCCTTCTGATAATAGGGATGCGTCGGGCTGACCCATTGGTTGCCGGGGCTGAATTCGCCGTTGAACACGACCTGGTTGATGGCCTCGCGATCGATCGACAGATCCAGCGCCTGGCGGACCTTTGCCGACTGGCTCAGCGGCCCCTTGGCCTTGTCGTTGCCGATGTTGACGGTGAGGCCGTAATAGCCGAGCTCCGGCGCCGTCGACAACACGAGGCGGGAATCGGCACGGACGTCCTTGATGTCGGTAGCGAGCACGCGCTCGATCAGATCGAGGCCGCCGGACTTGAGGTTCGCAAGGCGCACCGTGGCATCGACGATCGGCAGGAACACGACGCGATCGATATGGATGTTGTCCTTATTCCAGTAGTCGGCGAACTTCTCGAACACCATGCGATCCTGCTGCACGCGCTCGACGAACTTGTAGGGACCTGCGCAGACCGGATGCAGGCCGAACTTGTCACCGGCCTCCTTCGCCGCCTTGGGCGAGACCATCATGCCGGAGCGGTCGGTGAGCTGGGCGATCAGGGGCGAGTACGGCGTCTTCAGCACCAGCTTGATGGTGAGG
>NZ_JBFUES010000078.1:0-13768 GCF_056403875.1 Bradyrhizobium sp. P2_E8 | reverse complement strand
GGCATTGCGTACTTCCCGTCCTACCTGAACATCCTCAACGGCGTCGTCGAAGACTTCTGGGCGGCGGTCGGTTTTCCCTGGCCGGAATTGATCACGGTCCGGAAGATCGGAACGCCCACGGTACATCTGACCTGCGACTTTTCCCGACCGTCGATGTTCGGCGATCGCCTGACGTTCGGATTGCGCATCGACCGGGTCGGCGGATCGTCGCTCCATCTGGAGCATGTCGTCGCTGGCGTGAATGGCATGCGCTGGCGGGCCCGCCAGGTCCTTGCCGCGACCTCGCTGGTGGATCACCATGCGATCCCATGGCCCGATGACATTCGCGCCGCGCTCACGGCGCACGTGAGCGCGGGCGAGGGCGCTGAGGCAACGCCGGCATGATCTCGCTCTTCATGACGTTCTCCGCTTCCACAGGCGAATGGCGGATTCACCCCGACGAGGTTGCCGCCGTGGCGGAGCTGGTCGGATCGATCCCTGACATGACCGAGGGCTTGCTGTTCACGCCGCTGGAGAAGTCGGTCGATCATCCCTACAAGGCCGACGGCTCCGGCCCCGTGTTTGCGCTTCAACTGCGCTTTCCAGACCTGTTCGCGTGCGAGGCGGCGATGGATCGTAGCGGAATCCTTGCCCGCCTCGCGACGGGTGCAGGCTTGTCAGGCCTTGCCGGTCTGGATGTCACGCACCAGGTGATGCTGACGCGCTCCTTTCCCGTGGACGTCGCGGCGCATCCGGAAGGCGCCAGCGCCCCGTGCAGCTACCTCGTCCACTATCCCGGTCCGGCCGAGGACATGAACGCCTGGAACCTGCACTATCTGGAGCACCATCCATCGATCATGCGAACCTTCCCGGATGTTCGCCAGATCGAGATCTACACCCGCATCGATTGGGTCGACCGGCTGCCGTCGCAGCGGGTCGAGCACATGCAGCGCAACAAGCTGGTGTTCGACAGCCCGCAAGCCCTCGCGCACGCGCTCGGCTCCGACGTGATCAAGCGCATGCGCGCAGACTTCGTCCAGTTCCCGCCTTTCGCAGGCGGCAACAAGCATTTTCCGATGCTGACGCGGGCGGTCAGGCCGAAGGCTTGGAGAACCGGGAGCTAAACAGCAGGGCGCCAGCGCACAAATTCAGAGTGATCRCCAGATGAGGCGCGGCGTCGCGGTTCAGGAGCAGCGGCGGAACACACTGAATTGGAATGATTGATCGGTGCCCCAAGGCGTCGCATGAGCGTGCCGCCGGGTCTCAACGAGTTGGAACGCGCTCCCGAGGGTCTGACCGAGGCTCGCAGCATCGTACCTCACGACGGGAAGGCCGCTGCATCGTTCAGGTCCGTCGAGCGCAAAGGTGGCAATGATTGCGTGCCCTCCGACTTTCAAGGCCCGTCCGAGACGCGCGACATACGCAGCACGGTCACGCTCCTCGGTCAGGAAATGAAAGGCCGCCCGATCGTGCCAAATATCGTAAGCCTTCGGCGGCTCCCAGGCTGTTGCATCCGCGACGATCCAATGAACCTGTGCGGCGCGGGCCCCAAGGCGGGCTTTCGCGGCCTCGAGTGCGGCCCCGGACAAATCGAGGACGGTTACATCCTCAAAGCCCCGATCGATGAGATTGTCGGCCAGGCGTGAAGCGCCCCCACCGATGTCGATGATGGCCGAAGCGCGAGCCGCGCCAACCCGGGCAATCAACTCGAGCGAAGGAGCCGGTCTTTCCTGAAACCAGCTTACTTCGTTCTCGCCCTTCTTGGTGTAGACGCCTTCCCAATGGGCTTGACGGCTCTCACTCTCCATTGCGTGTTCCTCCGCCCAAGGGTCCGCGATTAGTTCAGAATATGGCAATTCCCCCGATCCTGGACAATAAGCCCACAGCGGCCCTGGACCATTTGCCCGTACCTCCGAAGTGCGAGTGCTTTGCCTCGCCCATGTCACCAACACCATGGGGCAGACGGATGACGACATCGAGAAGGGCGAAGCGGACGGCACACGTGAAGCCCTGGCCGCGCGTGCGAGGCGGCGATGGATCGCAGCGGAATCCTTGCCAGCCTCGCGACGGGTGCCAGGATTGTCAGGCCTCAACTGGATGTCACGCAACAGGCGATGCTGACGCGCTCCTTTCCCGTCGATGTCGCGGCGCATCCGGAAGGCACCACCGCCCCGTGCTGGTACCTCGTCCACTATCCCGGCCCGGAGGAGGACATGAACGCCTGAAACCTGCACTATCTGGAGCAGCTCGGTCACCTACGTCCGAACAGTCCCCCCACCACGCCGCCAATCAGTCCGCCGGGACCGCCCCCGCTGTGCTGATGGTGAGCACCCGTGCGACGACGGGTTGGACGGTCGTCATCGGATTTGTCGCTGCCGCTGAAGCCGGCATGCGCCGCCGAGGCGGATTCGGTCAGGAGCGCCTGATGCTGCAGCGGATTTAGGAAGCCTGTCCTGGGGTAGCCGCGTGCCGCCTGCCAGCGCGTGATGACGGCGCGGGTCGACCCGTCGAACCGTCCGTTGACCTTGGTGTCGAAACCGAGACCGGTCAGCCGGCGCTGCACGTCGCGACGCTTTTCCTTGTTGAGGCCGATCTGATCTTCGGTTTCCTGAGTTGCCTCGCCGGCAACGATCGTCGGATCGACGGATGCGATCAGCTCGCGGTCGGTCGTGCTCGGACCGGCTGCGGTGCCATTTGCACCGACGAGAATTCCCAAGACTGACAATGCGAGGATGAAGACACGCAATGGCATATCCTTCGCTGATCTTAAGTCTCGCGATGATTTCGCGTTGAACGCCTATCGGTTCAAATGCACCGCTGTGACACTCGAACGTCCAGCGGTGTCCAAATCAAAGGTCGACTCCGGGTTCTGTCGCTGGCAACTGTTACAGGGGGACACTTGTTCCCTGGCGGGCGTTGATTGTTGCACGGCATCGCACTGAGATGGACCGACAGGAAGGACAGGGACATGATCATCGGCTGGACAGGCCGTTCAGTTATTGACGTAGGTCAGGGTTGCGTACCCGGCTCTGTCGCGAAGCAAGAGCGGACTCGCGGACGAACGTTGCAATGCTCGTCCCCCAGACGAGCGCCATGCCGAGCAGCACCCATTTGAAATCCGATTGGATCATGAAGTTGACGGCGGCCATCAACCCGATCGAGAGCCCGCCAGCAACCCCGGCGCCGACCGCAGCCACGGGGCGATGGTCGCGGAAGGACGTCGCGGCCAAGGTGAGCGCGAGCATTCCCGTGGCCGCCACGTAGCCGCCCATCACACGAAAGACGTAGGTCAGCCATGACATGAGTCTGGGCCCGACCGACTGCAATTCGGCCGGGGTGAGGCTCATGTACCGGATGTCCTCCGGCAGCAATGGAGGGCGGAGGAACAGGAAGTAGATGCCGACGCCGACCAACAGGGTGCCGGAGACCGCCAGGAGCATCGAGGATAGATGCCAGCGGTCCCGCGTGTCGCGCATCGTTGCCCCCGGATCAGCACGGCGCCCAACCRGCCAACGACCAGGGTGAGCGCGGCGATGATGGCATCATGCCCCTGTTTTGCCCGACGGGTCAACTATGTTTCGAAAAATCAGAATCGATGGCGCGGGCTGTTAAGCCATTGATATCACTGTCCCCGGCTACTGTGCATGGGGTTGTTTTTCGACTTTTTGTTGTGCGGCCTGCAAGGGCCGGTCCCCGGTCCTAGTGTCCGCCGAGATAGGCCGTGATCAGCCTGGGATCGTGGATGAGATCCTTGGCGGGGCCGGACTGCACGATCTCGCCGGTTTCGAGCACGTAGCCGTAGTCGGCCGTCTCCAGCGCGGCGCGGGCGTTCTGCTCCACCAGCAGGATCGACACGCCGAGGTCGCGCAACGACGCGATAGTGCGAAAGATCTCGCGCACGATCAGCGGCGCGAGGCCGAGGCTCGGTTCGTCCAGCATGAGAAGCTTCGGCTTGGCCATCAGCGCGCGCCCGAGCGCGAGCATCTGGCGTTCGCCGCCGGAAAGCGTGCCGGCGGCCTGGCGCTGCCGCTCCTTCAGGCGGGGAAAGCGATCATAGACCTCGTCCAGCGTCTTCTGGACGCCCGAGCGGTCGCGCAGGCTGTAGGAGCCGAGCAGGAGATTGTCGGCGACCGACATGTCGGAGAACAGCTCGCGCTTTTCCGGGACGAGGCATAGCCGCCGCTCGACGCGATCCTCGACGGACATCTTCCCGATGTCATTGCCCTGAAACACCATGCGGCCGCGGGATGCGAGCAGCCCGATGGCGGCCATCAGCAGCGTGGTCTTGCCGGCGCCGTTCGGACCGATGACGGTGACGATCTGGCCTTCCTCGACCGACAGCGAGACGTTGCGGACCGCCTCGACATTGTCGTAGCAGACGGTCACGTCCGTCATGGAAAACATCTCGCTCACGCGACGCCTCCAAGATAGGCCTCTTGAACCCGCTCGTCGCTGCGGATCGCGGCGGGAGCGCCTTCGCAGAGCTTGGATCCGAAATCGAGCACCACGATGCGGTCGACCAGCGACATCACGAACTCCATGTCGTGCTCGACGATCAGGATGGTCAGGTGATCCGACCGCAGCGATCTGAGCAGCTCCGCAAGCCGCAGCTTCTCCTGACGGCGAAGGCCGGCCGCCGGCTCGTCCAGCACCAGCAGCGCCGGGTCTGCGGCGAGCGCACGCGCGATCTCCAGGATGCGCTGGTTGCCGAGCGGCAGGTTGCCTGCGAGCTCGAACGGTTTTTCGCCGAGCCCGACGCGCTCGAGCTGCGTCAGCGCCTCGTGCCGCGCGCTGGCTTCCTCGCGCTGGTTGAGACGGAAGGCGCTGGCGAACAGGCCTGTGCTCGTGCGGGCGTAGGTGCCGAGCATGACGTTTTCGAGCAAGCTCATGCGCGGCCGCAGCTTCACATGCTGGAAGGTCCGCGCGATCCCGGCCTTGGCGATGCGGGATTGCGGATCGCGCGTGATCGGGCGTCCCGCGAAGACGATCTCACCCTTGTTGACCCGGAGCGCGCCGGTCAGGCAGTTGAATATCGTGCTCTTGCCGGCGCCGTTTGGACCGATGACGGCAAGGATCTCGCCGGAGCGTACCTCGAAGCTGACATTGTTGACGGCGACCAAGCCGCCGAACCGGCGCTCGGCGCCGTCGACCTTCAAAAGTAGTTCGCCCGGTGCCGGTTGTGCGCGGCGGGGCAGGGGAGCCGCCGGCTCCGGCCGCTCGCGTTTGATCTTCGGTAGAAAGCGGGCAGCGAAAGGCACGATGCCCTGCCGCGCCCATTGCAGGAACAGGATGAACAGCGCCGAGAAGGCGACGATCTCCAGCTGACCGGAAGCGCCCTTGGCGATCAGCGGCAGATAATCCTGCACGCTGTTCTTGAGCAAGGTGACGACCGCGGCACCGACGACACCGCCGAGAAGGCTGCCGGCGCCGCCGACCATCGACATCATCAGATATTCGATGCCCATGCCGGCATCGAACGGACCGGGGCTGATGAAGCGGCTCATGTGGGCGTAGAGCCAGCCGGAGAGCGAGGCCAGGAAGGCCGCGATCACGAAGGTGACGAGCTTGATCCGGAAGGCGTTGATGCCGAGGCTCTCGACCAGCGTGTTGCCGCCGCGGAGCGCGCGCATCGCACGGCCGAGCCGGGAGTCCAGCAGGTTGTACCCGAGCAGGAGGACGGCGGCGACGATGCCCCAGATCAGGAAATAGATCTGCGCGCTCGAGACCAGCGCGAATGATCCGATGCTGATCGGCGGGATCGACGAGATGCCGTTGAAGCGGCCGAGCCCCTCGATATTGCCGAACAGGAAGCCGATCGCAAGGCCCCATGCGACGGTCGAGAGCGACAGGAAATGGCCCTGAAGCCGCAAGGTGACGACGCCGAGGATGGCCGCGACGCAGCAGGTCAGCGCCACCCCGAACAGGAGGCCGAGCCACGGGGAGTATCCGTTCAGCGCGGAGACCCACGCGGTCGCATAGGCCGCGACGCCCACGAACGCTGCCTGTCCGAACGATACGATGCCGCCGACGCCCGTGAGCAGGGCAAGGCCAATGGCGACCAGCGAATAGATGCCGATGTAGTTCATCAGCGTGATGCTGAAGGGGCTGAGAACGAAGGGGGCCACCGCCAGGCACGCCAGCGCCACCATTGCCACGAGCTGAATTTGGAAGCGCGTCATTCCTCGATCTCCTCCTCGGAATGCAGCGAGGCGAGGGAACGCCAGATCAGGATCGGGATCAGAAGCGAGAACACGATGACGTCCTTCAGCGCGCTGCTCTCGAAGGATGCGAAGCTCTCGAGGATGCCGACGCCGACGGCGCCGATCGCCGCGCCGGGATAGCTGGTCATGCCGCCGACGATGGCGCCGACGAAGGCCTTGAGGCCGATCAGGAAGCCGGAATCGTAGAACACGGTGTTCACAGGCGCGATCAGGATGCCGGATACGCCGGCCATCAGCGAGCCCAGCAGATAGGCGATCGTGCCGGCGCGGGCGGGCCGTATTCCCATCAGGCGGGAGCCGGTCCGGTTCACGGCGGTGGCGCGCAGCGATTTTCCGACCAGCGTGAAGTCGAAGAAGAGATAGAGCAGGCCGCTGAAGACGAGCGCTGCGATCACGATCAGCATGGTCTGGCCCGAGACCAGCACACCGGCGAACTCGGTCGAGAGCGACGTCAGCGGTTCGGTTCTGACGCCTTCAGGCCCGAAGAAGAGCAGGCCGAGGCCGACCAGCGCGAAATGCAGTGCGACTGAGACCGTTAGGAGCAACAGCACCGTTCCGTCCGCGATGGGGCGGAAGACGATCCGGTCCAGAAGCGGGGCGATCGGCGTGATCAGCATCAGCGCGAGCACGAGCCTGACGGCGAGAGGAGGATCGGCGCGCATCGTCAGCCAGGCGAGGCCGACCACGGCCAGCGGAAGCGCGAGGTAGAAGAAGAGTGCGCGTGGCAGCAGCCGAAGCTCGCCGGCGCGCATGAGCGAGATGATCTCGATCAGGGTCGCAAGGCAGGCCAGGATGACGACCAGCGCCCCCGTGCCCGGAAACCGCTTCGCATCCAGGGCCGCCAGCGTCAGCGCGGTGAATGCGGCGATGTCGCCGAAGGGAATGAAGATGACCCGTGTCACCGTGAAGATGAGGACGGTCCCGATCGCCACCAGCGCGTAGACTGCGCCGGTGGCGATCCCATCGATCGCAAGAATGGCTGCGATGTCACTCGTCATTGAGACGCCGTTCCCCCGTTTTGACTGTCTGCCGCCTTCCGACTACGGCGCGTACTTCCAGGCGCCCCCGGTCAGGCGCACCACGACGCGCGCGCGCTCGTCGACACCGGTCACCGCACCGGGCTTGAAGTTGTAGACGGCATGCACGCCCGGCAGCTCCTTGGTGCTGAGGATCGCGTCCCGCAGCGCCGTGCGGAATTCCGCCGTTCCGGGTTTCGCAGTCTTGAGCGCGCGCTCGGCGGCGTTGGCGAAGATCAGCCAGGCGTCGAAGGAGTAGGCCGAGAAGCCGTCGGTGGTCGGGATGTTATGGGTCTTCTGGTAGACCGCGCGGAAGTCGAGCGCGATCTTCTTGGSGAAGTGCTCGTCGGGAAGCTGCTCGGCGACGATCACGGGACCCGCGGAGACCTGGATGCCGTCGGCCGCCTTGCCGCCGACATTGACGAAATCCGGATTGACCAGCGCCAYCGTGCCGTAGGTGTTGCCCTTGAAGCCGCGCTCGGCGAGGCTGAGCAGAGGCAGCGCGCCTTGCGTCCCCGAGCCGCCGTCCAGCACCGCGTCCGGCCGCGCGGCAAGCACCTTCAGGATCTGCGCGGTGACCGAGGTGTCGGTGCGGGCATAGCGCTCGTTGGTCTGGATCTTGATGTCGCCGGCGGCTTCGGCGGCCTTGGCGCCGTTGTAGACGAGGTCGCCCCACGCGTCGGAGAAGCCGATATAGCCGATGTTCTTCATGCCGTCGCGCTTCATGCGGTCGGCGACGATCTTGACGAGGAGGGAAGCCGGCTGCGGCACCGACACCACCCATTGCTCGGGCGTATCAGGCAGCTTGCCGATCGGCGAGACCGCGATCATCGGCACCTTCAGCTCGCTCGCCACCGCCGCCATGGCGATGGTCGAGGGGGCCGTCGCGGTGCCGATCAGGAGGTCCACCTTCTCTTCTTCCACCAGCTTGCGGGCATTGCGGGTCGCCGCCGACGGGTCGGAGCCGTCGTCGAGCTGGATCAGGCGAACGGTCTCGCCGTTGATGGTCTTCTTGTATTCATAGGCGGCGTTGATGCCGCGCCCGTAGGGGATGCCGATCGACGAGCCGTTGCCGCTGAGCGAGGTGACGAAGCCGATGGTGATGTCGGCCTGCGCCGCCGGGGCTGCGAGCGTGCCGGCGACAAGTGCAAGTAGGCTCAGAGTCTTGCGCATTTGCGTTCTCCTCCGTTGATGCTGGATAGGAATGCTTTGATACCGCCGCGCGGGGGGCCCGAACGGCGGACGAACCGATTGAAAGCATTGCTGCAGCGCCAAATCATGGGCGCGGCCGACGCGAGTCTGCTCGGCCGGGCGTCAGCAGCCATGATGTTGCTTGCCGCTCGAACAACGGGCCCATCGGCGAATGCGGGCGGGCCTTATCTGAAGCGATGAAAGGTCGTTGGCCCTGCCGCGATGCGCGACCGGCGGTGCTGCTGCTGCCGGCTGTCCGAGCACGGCGACTGTCCACACGATCGAGTCTCTCAAAATCGGTGCCCTGCAACATCATTGTCATGGCCACCGGTCCCTGACCGGCGAGGAATTACTTAAAGCCTAAAGTATTATCGGTGGGGCCGTCAACACGTGTCACGGTGCTGTCAGAAAAAAATGTCGTTGCATACAATTTCGTCAGAGCGCGGCGCTACTTTGCCATTGGGCCGGACGAAAAGGCCGTGCCTGCCCTGCCGTGACGGGGCCCGTCGGCGGCGCCGCGGCGCGCATTTGACGCATGAATTAGTTTATGATTGAAATATATTCATCGGCAGCCGACGACCGATCCTCCGATCACCGCTTGAGGAGAAGGACGATGCGCATCTTCTGGCAGAGCTTCGTTGATGCGAGCGTGAACGCGCCCTACATGGCGCGGCTGTCGGAATACCTCAACAACATCGCTGCATCGGGCACGACGGTTCATGTCGAGGGCATTACGCCACCGGACCGGGAGTTCGGGCGGCTCGCGGAATTGCGCTGCGCCGTCCAGGCGATCGACAACGGCCTCGCGGCCGAGGAGGACGGGTTCGACGCCTTCGTGATGGGGCATTTCCAGGATCCCGGACTCTACGAGCTGCGCTCGGCGCTCGACATTCCCGTGATCGGGACCGGCGAGGCGACGTTGCTGGCGGCCTCGCAGCTGGGCCGGCGATTAGGCCTTGTCACGCTCGATCCTGTCTTCGAGGTCTGGCACTACGAGCAGGCCGAGCGTTACGGCCTCGGCGGCCGCGTGGTCCACGTGACCGGTCTTGGCTGCAGGCCGGAGGATTTCGCCGATGCGTTCGCCGGAGACGATGCCGCGCAAGCCCGCATGATCGAGGATTTTGTCGCCTGCGCACGTCCGCTGGTCGAGCGCGGCGCGGATGTCGTGATTCCGGCCGGCGTGCTGCCGGGTCTCCTGATCGGCAGGGAGCATGGCCTGAAGATCGGCCACGCGCCGGTGGTCAACTGTGCGGCCGTGGCGCTGAAGAGTGCCGAGATGTGGGTGCAGCTCCGGAAGCTCAATGGCACCGAGCCCAGCAGAGGGCCGAGCTTCAAGCGGGCCAGCGCCCAGGCGCGCGACGATTTCCGCGCGCTGCTAGCCCGCAACAGCCGCTAGTCCTGGAGAATAAATCATGATGGTTCCCGAGAAGATCCTGTACGAGACCGAGGTGACGGCGACCGGAGGTCGGGATGGCAAGGCTGCCAGCGCCGACGGTCTCTTGTCGGYGTCGCTGTCCTTGCCGAAATCGATGGGGGGCCCCGGCGGCGAAGGCACCAATCCCGAGCAGCTCTTCGCGGCCGGCTATGCCGCGTGCTTTCTCGGTGCGGTCAAGCTCGTCGCGCGCACCCGCAAGGTTGCGCCAGCCGCCGAGCCCTCCGTGACCGCGAAGGTCGCGATGGGGCCGGTTCCGGTCGGATATGCGCTCGCTGTCGAGCTGAAGGTCAATCTGCCCGGTGTCGAGAAATCAGTGGCCGAAGAGGTCGTCGCCGGCGCGCACGAGCGTTGCCCCTATTCGAACGCAACCCGCGGCAATATTGCCGTGAAGCTGACGGTGGTCTGAGGCGGATGAACGAGGCGGGCGGTCGGTGACCAATTCCTTACGCACACCGTACGACGGCGTCGTGATTGCGGCTCCCGTCACGATTCCCTATGTGCGCTACTCCATCGAAAGCGCGCAGTGGTGGATCGGCCGTGCGCTCAGCGCGCTCGTCGCGCAGGCCGGCATCAAGGCCTCCGACATCGACGGCCTGTGCGTCTCCAGCTTCACCATGGGCACCGACAGTGGGATCGGGTTGACGCAGCATTTCGGGCTCTGCGTGCGATGGCTTGATACGATTCCGCTCGGTGGCGCCAGCGCCGTCGCCGGATTGCGAAAGGCGGCGCGCGCGGTTCAGGCTCATGACGCAGACATCGTGGCCTGCGTGGCGGGTGACACCAACCACGTCGATTCCTTCCGGCTGACGCTCGAGAATTTCTCGCGTTTCAACCAGGATGCCGTCTATCCCTACGGCGCGGGTGGCGCCAATTCGAGCTTCGCGCTGATTGCGCGCAACTATATGCGCACCTTCGGCGTCACGCGGGAGGATGTCGGTCGGATCGCGGTCGCACAGCGCGCCAATGCGCTGCGCAATCCGCACGCATTGATGAAGGCGCCGTTGACGCTCGAACAGTATCTCGCGGCCCGGCCGATCTCCGATCCTATTCATCTCTTCGACTGCGTGATGCCCTGCGCCGGCGCGGAAGCGTTCCTCGTCATGCGCGAAGACACCGCGGCATCGCTGGGGCTGCCTGCGGCGCGACTGCTGTCGACGATCGAGCGGCACAACGCCTTTGCCGACGACCCCATGCAGGTGCGCGGCGGCTGGGCGATGGATATCGGCGAGCTCTATGCGATGGCCGGCGTGAAGCCTGACGATCTCGATGTGGTCCAGACCTACGACGACTATCCCGTCATCACGATGATGCAGTTCGAGGACCTCGGCTTCTGCAAGAAGGGGGAGGGGGCCGAGTTCGTGCGCCAGCACGATCTCACCATCGACGGTGACTTTCCGCACAACACCTCGGGCGGACAACTCTCGGCCGGGCAGGCCGGCGCTGCCGGCGCCTATCTCGGCCTCGTCGAAGGTCTGCGGCAGGTTCTGGGGACTGCAGGCCCCACCCAGGTCAGGAATGCGAGCCTCGCCTTGGCCTCGGGGTTCGGTATGATCAACTACGATCGCGGTCTCGCCTCGGGCGCCGCGATCTTTGCAGGGCCGTCGCGATGATAGAGCCGATCAAGCCGCCCCGGCGCAAGAACCCGCTGCTGCGGACGCGGCTGCCTGCGTCGCCGCCTTGGCCGCGCAGCAGGACGTCGCATGGGTTCACGCGGGCAGCCGCCGAGGGCCGCTTCATGCTGCAACGCTGCGAGGCTTGCGGCGCCTTTGCCTATCCGGCGCGGGAGGCATGTCCGTCATGCCTGTCGTCCGGCCTCACCTTCGTCGATGCGCCGCGCCGGGGCATGCTTCTTTCCGAGACCACGGCGCGCGTGCCGAGCGACGTCTATTTCCGCGAACGGGCGCCCTGGCGCATCGGCCTCGTCAGGATGGACTGCGGTCCGACGATCGTCGCACATCTCCATGCCGACTGCGTGGAGGGCGCACCGGTTCGCATGTCGCTTCAGCTCGACAAGAGCGGCCAGGCGGTGGCCTTTGCTCATCCCGAGGGGGAGATTCCCAACATGGCAGACGACAAGCAGTGGCGGGAAATGACGGCCGATCCGAAATTCCGGCGCGTGCTCGTGACCAACGGCCGCAGCGTGATCGGCCAGGAAGCCGCCGCCGCCTTGATGGCCGCGGGCGCCAGGACGGTCTTCGTCGGCGTTGCCGAGCCGTGGCGGCCTTTCGCCGGCGAGAAGCTGCTGCGCGGCCAGGACGGGATCGAGATGGTGACCCTCGACGCGGCCGACGAGAAATCCGCGGCCGATCTCGCCGCCGACATCGGCGGCAAGGTCGATATCCTCGTCAATACGACGGAATATGTGCGGCCGGGCGGCCTGCTCGACCGCAGGGGCACGAGCATCGCACGGGACGAGATCGACCAGGCCTATCTCGGCTTCATCAACCTCGCGCAGGCCTTTGGCCCCGCCATGCGGATGCGGGGTGCCGATGGCATCAACAACAGTGCGGCGTGGGTCAACATTCTCTCGGTCTATGCGCTGTCGAACTGGCCTGCCTTTGGCGCCTACTCGGCCTCGCAAGCGGCGTGCCTGTCGCTCTCGCACTGCCTTCGTGCCGAGCTCAGGCCCGGCGGCGTCAGGGTGATGAATCTGTTCACCGGGCCCGTCGACACCGAATGGTTCCAGACCGTGCCGCCGCCGAAGGTCGCGCCGCGCGCCATCGCGCAGGCGATCGTGTCGGGGCTCAAAGGCGGGCTCGAGGAGATGTATGTCGGGGATGTCGCCGAGGAGATCCGGCAGCGTCTGGCGGCCAATCCGAAAGCGCTCGAGCGCGAGCTCGACAGGTGACATCGAGATTTCAACCAAGCCGGAGGACGTGACGATGCAAGGCAACAATCTCCTGGAGCTGGCGGGTGCGATTTCTTCCGGCGCGGTGCGCGTCGTCGATCTGACCTTCACGCTCAGTCCGGACTTTCCGGTCATCGTGCTGCCGCCGGAGTTCGGCCAGGCGGCGCCGGTCCGCATCCAGGAAATCTCGCGATACGACGGTCGCGGCCCGGCCTGGTACTGGAATAACATTACGTTTGGCGAACACACCGGCACGCATTTCGATGCGCCGATTCACTGGTTCACCGGCAAGAACCTGCCGAACAATGCCGTTGACACGATGCCGGCCAAGGACATGATCGCGCCGGCCTGCGTCATCGATTGCTCCGCGCAGGCGGCCCAGGATCCCGATTTCCTGCTGACCGTTCCGCTCGTCGAAGCCTGGGAAGCCAAGCACGGCCGGATCCCCGAGCGGAATTGGGTGCTGCTCAGGACCGACTGGTCGAAGAAGGGCTGGCGCGACTACTCCAATCTCGGGGACGACGGCGCGCACACGCCGGGCCCGAACCCTGATGTCATGAAGTGGCTGGTGGAAAAGCGCGGCATCATCGGGTTTGGCACCGAGACCATCGGCACGGATGCGGGGCAGGCCGGGCATTTCGAGCCGCCTTATCCCGCGCATCACTTCCTGCACGGTGCTGGTCGCTACGGCCTGCAATGCCTGTGCAACCTGGATCAGCTTCCGGCCACCGGGGCCGTCATCGTGGCCTCGCCGCTGAAGATCCAGAACGGCTCCGGCAGTCCGCTTCGCGTCATCGCGCTGGTCTCGTCGACCTGAACCGAATCCATGGCGCTTGCCTATCGGAACAAGAAGTCCTCACGAAAGACAGGTGCCATGAACTTGATCAAGAGCCTGCTGGCCTCCACTGCATTGCTTCTTGCCGCCCCTCAGGCCGTCCAAGCCGAGATACTCGTCGGCTTCGTCACCGGCCTCAGCGGGCCGGTGTCGTCGATTGGAATTCCGAACGGGAAGGGGATCGCGRCGGGCCAAGTCTATCTCGGTGAGATCGGTGGCGAGAAGGTCCGCGTCATCCAGTTG
>NZ_JBFUES010000077.1:0-13854 GCF_056403875.1 Bradyrhizobium sp. P2_E8 | reverse complement strand
GATAAGCGGACAGCGCCTCTAGATCCTCCAACTGCCGAAAGCGCGACATGATCAAGCCGATCGACCGATTTTCTATCCAGCTGTATTCTGCCCGCTCCATCACCCCGCTCGAGGCGCAGTTCGCCCTGCTGTCCAACCTGGGCTACACGATGGTGGAGCCCTGGGGCGGACTGTTCAACGATCCCGAGACGCTGAAGAGGCTCGTCGATGTTCACAAGATGACTGCGCCCAGCGCCCATGTCGGCCTCGACCGACTGCGTGAGGATGCGGTCGGCACGGCGAGGATGTGCAAGGGACTCGGCATCGGGACCATCTTTGCGCCGGCCCCACCATTGGGCGAGCGCGAGGGCGGAGAGCAGGAATGGCGCAACATTGGGCGTGAGCTTGCCGAGATCGGCAAGGCGGTGACCGGCGAGGGGCTCAAGTTCGGCTGGCACAATCATCATTGGGAATATGGCCGCACAGGAAGCGGCAAGACCTATCTCGAATGCCTTTTCGAGGAGGCCCCCGACCTCGTCTGGGAGGCCGATCTCGCATGGATCGTGCGCGGCGGCGGCGATCCGGTCGCCGAGATCAAGAAGCATGCGCGGCGCCTGGTCGCTTGCCACATCAAGGACCTCGCACCCTCGGGACAATGCGCCGACGAGGACGGATGGGCCGATCCCGGCCACGGTATCATGGACTGGCAGGCGCTGCGCGCGGCGATGACTGAGGCCGGGGTCTCCCTGTTTGTCGCCGAACACGACAAGCCGAGCGACGTCGCCCGCTTCGCGCGCCGGGCGCGCGAGACCGTGGCGGCTTGGGCGTGACGGGGAGGGGATCATGAGCAAGCTCGGAGTCGGCATTGTCGGTTGCGGCAACATCTCGACGATCTACATGCACAACCTGCCGAAATTCCGCGA
This sequence comes from Bradyrhizobium sp. P2_E8, assembly GCF_056403875.1. Lineage (NCBI taxonomy): Bacteria > Pseudomonadati > Pseudomonadota > Alphaproteobacteria > Hyphomicrobiales > Nitrobacteraceae > Bradyrhizobium > Bradyrhizobium sp. P2_E8. The sequence goes on along the minus strand of NZ_JBFUES010000077.1, from coordinate 12,952 downwards.
TCTTGATCTGGTTGCCTGTGCCGACCTGCGGGCCGAGGCCGCGCAAGCCCAGGCGGCGCAGTTCGGCATCGAGGCGTTGTCGATCGAGGCGCTGCTGGCGCGTCCCGATATCCAGATCATCGTCAATCTCACCACGCCGAACGCGCATTACGGCGTGAGTCATGCGGCAATTAACGCCGGCAAGCATGTGTTCGGCGAAAAGCCGATCACGGTGGAGGCCAACGACGCCGCGACCTTGGTCGCGGAAGCAGCGCGTCGCGGTCTGAAGCTCGGCTGCGCGCCGGATACTTTCCTTGGCGGCGGCGGACGGATGGCACGCGAGTTCGTCGATACGGGGCGGMTCGGCAAAGTGCTCTACGGTACCTGCTTTTTGATGTCGCATGGCATGGAGCACTGGCACCCCGATCCAACCTTCTTCTTCAAGCCGGGCGGCGGACCGATCCTCGACATGGGGCCCTACTACCTTGCGGCCCTCATCAACCTGTTGGGTCCCGTTGCAATGGTTCAGGGGCGTGCGAGCGCCGGCTTCGCTAAGCGGCTCGTCACCTCGAAGGGGCCGRTGAACGGAAAGACCGTCGCGGTTGAAACTCCGACGACTATCATGTCGCTGCTGCATTTCGAGTCGGGCGCCGACATCGTCCTTGCGATGAGCTGGGACGTCTGGAAACACGGACATCCGCCGATCGAGCTTTACGGCACCGAGGGCTCGCTGCGCGTACCGGACCCCAATTTTTTCGGCGGCGCCATACAATACACCGAGAAGGGTGGCGACTGGATCTCGGTCCCCGCCGACGACCGGCCGTTTGGGAAACCCAACTGGCGGTCGCCAAACTGGGCCGATCACATACCGAACCAGGCCAACTATCGTTGCCTGGGCGTCGCCGAACTCGCAAGTGCGGTGCTGCGCGGCACGCCACACCGCTCCTCCGGAGCGCTGGCGAGTCACGCGTTGGAGGTGAAGCACGCGATCTTAAAGGCCGGCGTCGAAGGCGGAGAGATTGCAGTACGCTCGCGCGTCGAGCGACCGGCGCCGCTGTCCGACCTCGAGGCGATGGCGTTGTGGGCCGGGGAGACGTTCTGAAGCCGGGACAGTCCCCAGATGCGATTGCCCGATCTGGACATCGGGGTGAAATGCCCGCTCTGTCTCCTGGAACCAGCAAGGGGAGGCGAGTTTTGATGAGGGTCGAACTCAGCGGGCGCGCGCTGCTGGAGCGTCCAGGGGAGAAGGAAGCATTCGATGAAGATGATCAAGGGACCAGCGATATTCCTCGCTCAATTTGTTGCGGACGCGGCGCCGTTCAACTCCTTCGACTCAATCTGCGGATGGGCCGCCTCGCTCGGCTACAAGGGAGTCCAGATTCCGAGCTGGGATGGGCGGCTCTTGGACCTGAAGAAAGCCTCGGAGTCGCAGGACTATGCCGACGAGGTGAGGGGGATCGCGGCCCGGCACGGCCTTTCCATTACCGAACTCTCGACCCATCTCCAGGGACAGCTTGTCGCCGTTCATCCGGCATATGACACGGCGTTCGACGGCTTCGCTGCACCTGAGGTTCGCGGCAATCCGAAGGCGCGCACCGAATGGGCCGTGGACCAGGTCAAGCGCGCGATCTTGGCCTCCAGGCGTCTCGGGCTCACGGTGCATGCGACCTTCTCAGGCGCACTTGCCTGGCCCTACATCTATCCCTGGCCGCAGCGTCCGGCCGGCCTCGTCGAGACCGCCTTCGACGAACTCGCGAAGCGCTGGCGACCGATCCTTGACTATGCAGATGAGCACGGCGTTGATCTCGCCTACGAGATACACCCGGGTGAAGATCTGCACGACGGTGTCTCTTACGAGATGTTCCTCGAGCGGGTGAATAACCACAAGCGCGCGAACCTGCTCTACGATCCATCGCATTTCGTGCTGCAGCAGCTCGACTACCTCGACTACATCGACATCTACCACGCGCGCATCAAAGCCTTCCATGTCAAGGACGCCGAGTTCAATCCGACCGGCCGCCAGGGTGTCTACGGCGGGTTCCAAAGCTGGATCGATCGTGCCGGCCGCTTCCGCTCGCTGGGCGATGGCCAAGTCGATTTCGGCGCCATCTTCTCGAAGCTCACGCAGCACGACTACGGCAGCTGGGCGGTGCTGGAATGGGAGTGCGCGCTGAAGCATCCTGAACAGGGCGCGCGTGAGGGTGCCGAGTTCATCAAAAGCCATATCATTCGCGTCACCGAGAAAGCCTTCGACGATTTCGCTGGCGCCGGCACCGACGATACAGCGAACCGTAAGATGCTGGGCCTATCCTGAGCGGGAGGAGCAAATGACGATCAAAGCAAGCAACGAGACGGGCCGTCATGCTCGTATCCGGCTCGGCATGGTCGGCGGCGGACAGGGGGCCTTCATCGGCGCGGTCCACCGCATTGCCGCTCGCATCGACGACCGGTTCGAGCTGGTTGCCGGCGCGCTCGCGTCCGATCCTGTTCGAGCCAAGGCCTCGGCGAGGGAGCTCGGCATTGCGGACGATCGCGCCTATGGCTCCTACGGGGAGATGGCGAAAGCCGAAGCCGCGCGAGCGGACGGCATCGAGGCGGTCTCGATCGTAACTCCAAACCACATGCACAGCCCGGTCGCGAAGACCTTCCTTGAAGCCGGAATCCACGTGATCTGCGACAAGCCGCTGACGACGACGGTCGCGGAGGCCGAAGAGCTGGTGGCGCTCGTCAAGAAGAGTGGCAAGGTGTTTGTGGTGACACATAACTATACGGGCTATCCCATGATCCGGCAGGCCCGCGCCATGGTCGCGAATGGCGACCTCGGCGAGATCCGGCTGGTCCGGGCCGAATATCTCCAGGATTGGCTGACCGAGCGTTTGGAGGCAAGCAGCCACAAGCAGGCGGCGTGGCGCACGGATCCAGCCCGGTCCGGCGCCGGAGGGTGCATCGGCGACATCGGCACCCACGCCTACAATCTCGCCTGCTTCGTCACCGGGCTCAAGCTCGACGAATTGCTCGCACAACTGTCGACCTTCGTCGAGGGGCGGCGCCTCGATGACGATGTCCAGATCCTCCTCAGGTGGAAAGGCGGCGCCAAGGGCATGCTCTGGGCGAGTCAGGTCGCCGTCGGCAATGAGAACGCCCTCACGTTACGCATCTACGGCAGCAAAGGCGGCCTCGAATGGTCGCAGGAGAATCCGAACCAGCTCTGGTTCACGCCCTACGGCCGGCCGAAGCAGCTCCTGACCCGGGGCGGCGCCGGCGTTTTGGGCGAGGCGAGTCGCGTTACGCGTGTCCCCTCTGGCCACCCCGAAGGTTACCTTGAAGGTTTCGCGACCATCTATGCCGAGGCAGCGCGCGCCATCCACGCGGCAGAGGCCGGCCAGAAGCCAGATCCTGAGGTGATCTTCCCAACCGTTGAGGATGGTCTAGCAGGCGTGAAGTTCATCGATGCTGCCGTGAAGTCCGCGACACACAAAGGCGCCTGGGTTCGGATGACGTAGCTGCCGACGCGTGGGCCATGAGGCAGTCGGTCGATACTGGCGCTCGCTGCGATGAAATGGTCTACATTGGCGTCTCGGGCGGACGCTTCGACCTCATCGCCGCCCCGTTCCTCCGAAGTCCACCATTTGCGACCCTGCAACTCGCTAGGATCGTTCTTCCATTGCCGCCGAAATGCGTCTGGTAGGAGGGGGAGAGCACGGTCCGGTCGCGGCCAGGGATGACGGGCACTTGCGCGACTAGATCTGTGTTGAGCGACCCGAACACCAGGATCATGGCGGACAGGCCGTCAGCCTTGCTCGTCCATCACGCGCAGCTTCTCCACGCGGTGGCGGAAATCCTCGTCGGTGGAGAATTCGGCGGTGAGGTAGGACGAGACGAGGTCCACCGCGAGCCAGGCGCCGACGATCTGCGCGCCGATGCACATGACGTTGACGTCGTCGTGCTCGACGCTTTGATGTGCGGAATGAACGTCGTGGCAGACCGCCGCGCGGATGCCCTTCATCTTGTTGGCCGCGATCGAAGCGCCGACCCCGGTTCCGCAAACCATGATGCCGCGCGCGGCTTCGCCCGACGTCACCTTCTGCGCGACGGCGCGCGATGTCGGGGAAGTCGACAGGCTTGTCGTCATAGGAGCCGACATCGACGACGTCGTGGCCGAGGCTGCGAATGTGGTCGATGACAGTCTACTTGAGCGGCCAGCCGGCGTGGTCGGATCCGATAACGAGGCGCATGTAATATCCTTCTTGATTGTTCATTGACCGTGACAGCCGCGAAACAGCTGTCACGGCTTCTTCCTGGTTCAGCTACGCATGTCGGCCGGGAGATCGACCCCGTGGAACTGCAACCAGACCGTTATGAGCGGCCGAAGATTGGTCAGCTCCGTTGATCTCCTGCGGTTTTGTTCGGGTCCAAGTGCTTTCGTTGCGTTTCGTTTACGCCGGTTCTGGTGCGAAGCTGGTGCGTGCTCCGAAACTTACCTGAAGGCCTAAGTCGGCGATTGGCAGCGTTTGGTGGTGCAAACCTTCGGACGAACTCGCAAGTTGCAGAATGGTCTGAGAGCGGACCAAATCGGCCATGATTGCTTTCACGATCGGCCTTTTGCGATCATCGCGGCACGGGTCTGGAGTCCGATCCAATTCGTCCATCCAGGCATGGGCCGGACAACGGCGCGCGCTTAATGGGCGCTTAATGCTTTTGCGCAACAGATAGATCACCAGCGCGGAATTAGTCCTAGTTACGAGTGCGAGCCGAGCTCCCGAGGAGGGGAATCGGATGGGACTGCTTTTTGTCGGAGTGCTGGCAGGAGTCCTGATCGGCTTTGGCTGGTTCGCGCCTTCCCGGGGGTATTTCCTCGGGTGCGCGTCACGACCCTGTTTCGACAGGGGCGCTGTCGCCCAACCCGCGCAGCCAATGCCGACTGCGTTGGCGCCAGAGCCTGCGGTTGTCAGATCGAATTCCGCGACGCAGGCAAGGCCCGGCAAGACATCAACTCCGAAGAAACGCGGATCGACCGATCTTGCCAAAGCGGCGTCGCCGCGGACGAGGATCAGCGTCCCGGCACCCGAACGGACCGCGGAGATGTCGGATCCTGCGCTGGACAAGGCGAAGGTTGCGATCGCGACGCAGATAGGGGATCCGGAAACGGTCGAACTCAGCGACGTGAAGCGCGCAATGCGAAAGAACATGCTTGGACGCCGCGTGGATACGATTTGCGGGCGCGTGAAAGGAAGAAGCGCGTCAGGCGGCGAGACTGGAGAGAGGCCGTTTCTGTATCTCGTGAAGGAGGATGAAGCATACGTCGTCGACGGTAGGTCAGGGTCGGCGGCCTCAACGGCGTATCGAAATATCTGCAATTAGGGATGCGTCGACTGCGCCACCGTGCGGTACACGCCCAAATGATTTGAGCGGAAAGAATTTCCACCCAGGTGTCAAGTGATCCCGCAGTGGATGCGGCACTAACGGCGGCACTGCGCCGCTCTCGTGATGATGCATTCAGGATGAATGCAGCAGCACGGGAGACGCAATATGGAATGGGAATATAGCGGAAATTCTTTTCATCTCGAGGGCATCATGCACGACATAATCAACACTTCAAAGCGGCTCAATGAATCGCTTCACTTGCCGGTTCTGGTGATCATCGAGCCGCTCGTGTTGCCTCGTACATGCATTCTGCACGTCCTCAGGAGGGAGTTGGACGAACTTGAGATCCTTGACATGGCAACGGTCCAAGGCCTGGACTGCACGTTAGTCCGCGATGTTCGTCTGGTGATGCTGAGTATCGCGGACAAGCCCATCGGCGATCCCTCGGTTGAGGACGATCTCGCCTTCGTTGCGGAGTGCTGTCCCAACGCCGCCACTGTTGTCCTCTCAAACCATGACGACGAACCGGCCGTGCAGGCCGCGATGCAGCGGGGCGTGCGTGGCTTTCTTTCCACCTCGCTACCGATCGAGATCGCCATAGCTGGCCTGCGCCTTGTTCTTGTCGGCGGCGCCTACAGGCCGTTGCCCGTGGCCGGGATCAACAGGATACCGGATTTCGAGCCACCGGATGCGCGCGGGCTTGTGCCCGCATATCTGACTAACGAGGGAGCCAGAATGGCTATCGACAGGAGGAGCGTGACCGATCTCACGCCTCGTGAGCAACAGGTTCTGGCGGAACTGGAGCTCGGCCTGCCCAACAAGCTGATCGCCGCCAAATTGGGCCTCTCGGAAAGCACAGTCAAAATGCACATTCAGCATATCATGAGGAAATGTGCTGCGCACAATCGCACGGAAGCCGTCCTCCGCTGGCGCGGCCGGTTGCCCGCGCAGAGTCGCGATCACGACCCCGGCGCGGCTCTAATGCCGGAGACCTAAAGCATGGTCCGGACCCGGAGGGCCGCGTTAGCGCAAGGTGCGCAGCGGTTTTCCCTCGCGACAAACGCGGAACGCGTTTGCGTGGAGATCATGATCCAACAACAACCTAAAGCGCGATGACGATTCATCCCAATCTCATCGCGCTTTAGTCCTCTCTGAATGCACCACGGAAGCTGTCGAGCAGGGGCCTGAGCGCGTAGAGAGCCACGGTGCCGCGCCCGGTCGTGATGAACACTTGAACCGGCATGCCGGGGACGATCTGGATGTCGTTTGCCGCGATCTGCCCATCGTCGATCCGGATCTTGGTCGCGTAGTATGGCTGGTCGGTACGCTTGTCGAGGAGCCGGTCTGCGGATACGTGCACGACGGATCCCTTCAGGCGAGGCACGCGACGCTGATTGTACGGTACGAGGTGAACCTCGGCACTGAGGCCGGGATGAACCACATCGATGTCCTCGGGCCTCAGGCGCGCAGTTACGATGAGACGGTCTTGCCGGGGCACTAGGTCCATGAGCGGAGCACCTGCTCCGATGACACCGCCGGCTGTATGAACCCGCAGATCGGTTATCACGCCGTCCTCGGGCGCCTTGACCTCCGTTCGCGATAGCTGATCCCTGGCCGCAAGCAACCGCTCGCGGAGCTGGAATATCTGGTTCTGTGCTTCACGAAGCGACTGTGCGATCTCGTTCTGCCTCTCGCTCTCGAGCTTGAACAATGTGGCCTGCTGTTCGCTGATGACCTGCCCGGCGCGGGCAATCTGCGCGGCGATCTCGCCGCGGCGGCCCTCGACGTCGGCCAGCTCCCGCTGCAGGTTCAGAAGCCGCGGCCGCCGTTCGAGCCCCTTGTTGACGAGGGTCGCGACCATATCCAGTTCCTCCCGAACGATGTCGACCCGCTGCCCGGTGGCGGTTCCCTGAGCTTTGAGACCTTCGATCTCCTTCTCGACTTGATGCCTTCGTTCGCGAATGACCGCAAGCTGCGACTCGTGAACCTGCGTGCGTGCCTGAAGAATGAACTGCTGCGCCGACACCGCAGCGGCGGCCACTCCGTTCTGCCTGCTGTCCTGTTCCAGCGCGTCCGGGATTGCGATCCTCTCGAATCTCTGCTGCTCGGCTTGAAGCCGTGCGGCACGAGCAGCTGCGTCCCAAAATTGACCTTGGAGGCTTTGCATCTCCGAGCCGGCCCGGGTGTCGTCCAGCGCGATCAGCGTTTGGCCGCTGCGCACGATATCGCCATCCGAAACCAGGATCTTCCTGACGATACCGCCTTCCAGATGCTGGATCGTCTTGCGGCTCGATTCCGATTCCAGGACGCCAGACGCGATCGCGGCGCTCTCGAGAGGCGCGAGGCTCGCCCATGTACCAAGCCCCAGCATGAAGCAGAGCACCAGCAGATTGCCCGCGACGGTGATGCCGCGAAGCCTTCCGCGCGGAGAGGTCGGCGTGGGCGTCGAGCACCATGGAAATTCCAGAGGTTCGAAATCGTCGATTGCGGTCACCACGACGCCAAATCGCCGGGCGGGCGGGGGGCTTGCCGGCGCTCGCATGAGCTGGTCCCAGATCATGGGAAGCCTCGAGACGGCGGGAATCTTCCAGATGGTGAGAGAGTTCCAGATCATGGCGCAATCTGCGAAGTAACCTGGGGTCGGCTCAGGTGCTGGTCAAAGATGTCCTCGCTGTCGCCGAACGCGGCGACCGCACCGTCCTCCATGATGGCAATCTTGTCCGTGGCGGCGAGAAGACCCATCCGGTGAGTGACGACGACAAGGATGACGCCTGCGAGCTTCATGCGCGCGATGGCATCCAGGAGCATTCGCTCGCCCCCGTAGTCGAGGCTGGCGTTGGGTTCGTCGAGAACGATGAGACGTGGACTGCCGAAAAAGGCGCGGGCAAGACCGAGGCGCTGCCGATACCCGCGCGAGAAGGTCGCTTCGCTCTGAACCACCGTGTCGTAACCCAGCGGTAGGCGCATGATCGCCCCATGGATACCGGCGAGCTTGGCCGCTTCGATGACCTTCCGCCGGTCGGCATCTTCAAGGCGTGCGATGATGTCGTTGATGGTGTCGCCGAGCAGGTTGATGTCCTGGGGGAGATAYCCGAGGCGGTCGCCGTTTCGGCCCTCGCGAAGCAGCGAGACGTCGGTATTGTCGAGGACGACACGGCCATGCGTTGGCATCGACAGCCCGGCGATCACCTGGCCGAGCAAGGACTTGCCCGACCCGGACGGACCGATGATGCCAAGGCATTCTCCGGGCATGAGGCTGAACGAGACGCCGTTCAGGAGAAGATGGTTGGTCCCCGCAAGCCTCACGCCAACATTGTCGACGACGAGGCCGCTTTGCGCCTGCAGCGGAGAAACCTCCGCGCTCTGCTGCCGGGCGACGGGGAATGCGGCGAGAAGTGCGCCGAGCCGTTGACAGGCGCTCACGGCCGTCACGAGTGATTTCCAGCCTGCGACCGCACTTTCGACCGGCGCGAGCGCCCGGCTGAACATCAGCGTGGCAGCAAAGATGATTGCCGGACTCTTCCCGTGATCGAGGACGAGCCACGCGGCGGCCCCCATGATCAGGACCTGCGACAGCGCGCGAACCGGCTTGGCGGCCAGTGAGACGATCTCGCCTCGCCGAAGTGCCACATCGTGCTCTCTGCGCGCGTGCTGCGCGTCACGGTGGATCATACGCGCAGCGTTGTCGAGCATTCCCATGGCTCGGATCATGTGGATGTTGCTCGCTGCAGTCTGGAGGCGGCCGCAGCTTCTGGACAGCGCGGCGCCGGATCTGAGCAGAGCGTCTTCCGTGACCAGCTCTCCGGCAACCGTGAGCGCGAACAGGAAGGCGACGCAGCAGGCGCCCACCACGCCAAGCAGGGGATGGATCAGAAAGAGGACAAGGAGGAACAAGGGCGCCCAGAGCGCGTCGAACAGCATCGTACATGCGCCGGACTCGACGAACTGGCGCAGCACGGTGAGATCCCGATATGCGCCCGACGCCTGCGTCCAATCGCTGCGAAGCGCCGATTCGAGGCCGGCCGAAAGCACGCAAGGACGAAGGCGATCGTCGATCCAGGCGCCAAGGCGTCCAAGGACGGCGCGCCGCAATGCGTCGAACACGCCGCCGATGACCACCGTGATCGCGACAATGAGCGTGAGCAGGAGCAACGTGTCGCCGCTCCGGCTCGACAACACCCGGTCGTAGATCTGAAGAAGATAGATGGAGGGCGCAAACAGAAGCAGGTTGTAGCTGCAGCTATACGCGAATACGAGACCGAGCGGTCCCGCGCAGGACCGGAGGGCCGCGTGCAGTGGCGTCCCGATCTGCGGCAGGATGGGGAGCCGAATGGGCGGCATCAGCATGATCGTCACCGCCTGAAATCGAGGTCCGGCGCACTTGACCGATGGCCAACGTAATCTGCCAACGGTATCGGCGGGGTATCGGTTCGAACGTCAGGACCGGTGGCGGCGGCCACCGGTCCTGCCAGTCGGACGAGCCGGTGGTCAGAACGCATCGAGATGGAAGCTCACCTCTCCGCCCACCGCGGCGTTGCCGTCTCCGCCATTGCCGCCGATGCCGGCAACGACCTCCTGGTGCTGGTCGACCGAGACCTTGTTGATCTGGGTCGCATCCGTATTGGCGTAGACCTTGGAGGTATCGTAACCGCTGTAGGATTTCTGGCTTCCGTTCGACTCGGCGTCTCCGCCATGGGCCTTCGAGAACACCGAGGCCTTCGCGTTGGCGCCGCCGGCATCCCAATCTGCCGTCTGCTTGACGTGATCGCCGGTGCTCACGTGCACGTCGGCACCTTCCGCCTTGTTGGTTGGATCGAAGTTGAGCGTCGGCTTGCTGATGATGGCTCCCTTGAAGGTGCCGTCGCCGCCATTTCCGACGCTTTGACCACCGGTGTTGATCGATTTGAATTCGATCGAGTCCGAGATGTGGATCGCTTTAGGCAACATTTGGGGCCTCCCTGTTTCTGTTGGCTTTCGTGCATCATCCATCCCGATCAGGCGGACGCGCGCGGCAAGTCTGATCCGCCCACGCGCGATGGCGATAGATGTCAAATCGGACACCATCCGGTTTGGCGGGCCTACGTACGAAAGTACGACATTCGTCGCGCAACACCGGAGCTCGAAACATCCTGGAGGGCCCGCAGCGCGAGCTTGCATGCGCGGAGTGTCGACGCAGCTCGTAATCGGGCTTGTGCGAGCGGCGCGATGTATCGCTATCCCAACAGGTGAAGATCCGACAGAAGATGGGCGGAAAGATCGCCACCCAGCGCGAGATTGCCGTTGCCGCCGTCCCCGCCAAGTCCGGCGATCTGGATCGCGCTCTGGTCGATGTGCACGTTGTTGACCTGGTCGGCTACGGCCGTCGAATGGGGACCTGCAATTGCGATATTGATGGGTGCATAGATCGCGACACTGACATCGATCAGGCTGCCGGCAAAATATCCGTTGCCGCCATTGCCTGCGCCGTTCGAACCGGTCGCGATCGTGTCTGAGCCGCCCCACAAGCCATGGGAAAGAAGGCTTGCATGGCCGCCCGCCGCGGCGTTGGCGTTGCCGCCGTGCCCGCCAATGCCGGCGATCTGAATGATGGATTGATCCACGTAGGCGTCATTGGTCTGGACCGAATGAACGTTGGAGCCATAGCCCGCGACTGCGATGTTGATCGGGTCGTACACCACGACGGAGGAATGGACGAGCCCGCCGTAGAACGCGCCGTCGCCGCCATTGCCGGCCTGGCTTCCGCCGGTTTGAACGTCGGGGACGCCCCCTCCGTTGCTTGATCCCCAGCTGGGATCGAGCGTCATGACGCTGCCGCCGGCGGCCACGTTGCCATTTCCGCCACTTCCGCCGACGCCCGCGATCTGAGTGGCCGACTGATCGATGTCCACCGTGTTCGATTGACTTGCATGCGCAGAGCCGCCCGAGGCCGCCACCGCTATATTGATCGGATGATAGATCACCACGGGAGCGTCCACGATCGCACCCGAGAAATAGCCGCTGCCGCCGTTTCCGGCGCCGTTGTCGCCGCTCGCGATCACGCCGGCGGTCAAGGAAGTACTGATGCTGCCTCCCGATGCAATGTTGTCATTGCCGCCATGGCCGCCGACGCCGGCCATCTGAAAGGCGGATTGATCGACATTCAAATTGTTGGACTGGTTGGCCAGGGCGACCGAGCCGTATCCCAGGCTCACCGAGATGTTGATCGGTTCATAGATCAACAGGGACGCGTGAATGATACTTCCGTAAGAGTAGCCGTCCCGCCATTCCCGGCCGTGTTCGCCCCACTCTCGACCGAAGCGACGCCCATCCCGGGATGTGATGCGCCGGAAGCGGGCGTAGTGGACGAAACATCCAGACCCGCCGTAGCGTGGTTGCCGGCGTGGCCGCCCGTGTCGACCCCCGATGTGAGATGTTTTGATTGAATCGGGTCGGAGTCATTGTGCTGGGTATTCGCGCTCGCGGGGTGCGCTCCAGGACCTGCAAATTGACCTGTAAACGGGCCGGGACCATGGACCAGGGCGCTACCGCCGACCGCGTCGGTCAGGAACGGGGCGTTCGGTGCCGGACCCGCTTCGTCGTCACCATCGTACCCATCGTGCCGATGAGAGGCGTGATGCAGCCGGATCCCATCCGACATCCGCGAAAAATCCATCGTGGCCTCCCTCATCGCAATCGCTCCATGCAATCGGACGGGTTCTGCACTCCAGACAGAATGTCATCCCGGGAAGGTCGAAAGCCCAGTCGTCAGTTCGGATATAGCGCTTCGTCTGGCAGCCATTACATCGGCTACATCCGTTCGGGTAGTCCTTCCGAGGCGAGACGCTGACGGTCCCACACACCAATTGATCGCTAGCATCCGAGCGGACTAGGCCATTAGGGCTATCCCGCCTGGTTGCTGGCCAGACGGCCCTCAAGGCCGGAACGCAGTTCTCGGGAGGACAGATTCTTGTTGCTGCTTAGGAGCGAGTTCGTCCCTTCAATGCCGTCTGGTTCGAGTTGGCCAACTGCGCGGGCGCGTTGTCCGCGGCAGTTTCCGACACTTGATTCGACGAAGTAGGGCAGCAGCCTGACCACGACCGAAGCTCGATACGCTTCAGATCCATCAAAGAGAATTACTCGCGCTGAGGGATTTACGCGTCGATTGTGCCGGCCGCTCGACGGCTTTTCCTATGTTTGAAGCGCGAAGAATCGTCTCATAGATGCTGGAATTCTTCATCGATGAGTTGAGTTCGACGGTGTGCGACCGTGGCTTCAGCCCCTGTAGGCCGACAGCCGTTTCCAGGTCACAACCTCTGAGAAGCGCGCCCGCCGCATCAAGAGTTTTCGCTGTCTGCGATCAATTTTGGCGTGGATGCAAAGGCAGTACTCTGAATTGCTCGAAGTGGAATGATCGAAAATCGTGGGTTTGACTCCCACTCTCTCCGCCCCACTGCTTTTCGATGGGTGGAATCATCGGGCAGGGGTGACGGACGAACCTTTCTCTGATTGGGCTCCAATCGGACAGTGATTGCTGGAGCTAGCTTAAACTTGCCCATGATGGACTGGACCGACCGGCATTGCCGGGTGTTCCACCGTCATCTCACGCGGCGGGCGCTGCTCTATACGGAGA
>NZ_JBFUES010000076.1:0-14002 GCF_056403875.1 Bradyrhizobium sp. P2_E8 | reverse complement strand
TTTCCGTTCCGATGGATCGGACCGGGCTCTAGATTCTTGTTTTGACGCGTTTTCTTCACGCGAACCGGTATCCACTTCGCTCTAAAACGCTTTCGAAACCCTCGCGCGGAGGTGTCTTGCCCGGGCCTCATCCGCCGCGATAAGGTCAGCCATGACCGAACAGCCCCTTCCGATCGGCCCCGCCGATATCGATGCCGCAGCGCGGGTGATCGCGCCCTTCGCCATCCGCACCCCGCTGTTGTCCTTTCCCGTGCTCAACGAGCGCGTCGGCGCCAAAGTGTTCCTGAAGCCGGAGATGCTCCAGCGCACCGGCTCCTTCAAGTTCCGCGGCGCCTTCAACAAGGTCGCCTCGATCCCGCAGGACCAGCGCGCCGGCGGCGTCGTGGCATTCTCCTCCGGCAACCACGCCCAGGGCGTGGCGGCGGCGGCCAAGATCCTCGACATGCAGGCGACCATCGTGATGCCTGCGGACGCGCCGCTGTCGAAGCGCGAGCGCACCAAATCCTATGGCGCCGAGGTCGTGCTGTACGACCGCGACCGCGACGACCGCGAGGCGATCTCGCGCGGCATCGCCGAGAAGCGCGGCGCGACGCTGGTCAGGCCCTATGACGATCCTTTCGTGATCGCAGGGCAGGGCACCGCCGGCCGCGAGATCGCGGAAGACATGAAAACACTTGGCCTCGCGCCCGACATCGTGGTGGCACCGGCCTCCGGCGGCGGCCTGATCGCCGGCGTCGCGACCGCGATCAAGGCGCGATACCCGCTGGCGCAGATCGTGGTGGCCGAGCCCGAAGCATTCGACGATCACAACCTTTCGCTGACTGCGGGCCATCGCGAGCCGCATGCGCCCGCGGGCCGCACCATCTGCGATGCGCTGATGGCGCTGATCCCCGGCGAGATGACCTTTGCGATCAACAGCAAGCTGCTCGCGCGCGGCGTCACGGCATCCGACAAGGAAGTCGGCGCGGCGGTGGCGTTCGCCTATCGCGAGCTGAAGCTGGTGGTCGAGCCCGGCGGCGCCGTCGGCCTTGCCGCGCTGCTCGCGGGACGTCTCGACGTCGCCGGCAAGAACGTCGTCATCGTGCTCTCCGGCGGCAATGTCGACGCGGATCTGTTTGCCGAGCTGGTGGCTTAGTCGTCATTCCGGGGCACGCGAAGCGTGAACCCGGAATCTATAACCACGATAATGAGTATGGATTCCGGGCCTGCGCCTTGCGGCGCATCCCGGAATGACGACGTTTGAGGGCTGACGCGACGAAGGGGCAGAGCGTCGCCGCTCTGCCCCTTTTTCGTTCGTGTGTCGCGATCAGTGCATCAAGCCGCGCTGATTGTTGCCGCTGCCCATGGCGGGCGCCTGGTTCATCGACTGCCGGAAGTTGTTGCCACCGTTGTTGACCATACGGTTGGTCGCATTGAGCTGCGGGCGGTTGTTCTGCTGGTTGTTCTGGACTTGCACCTTGTTCACCGGGTTGTTGTTGAGCTTCACGATGCCGGTGTTGCCGTTGTTGACGCGGATCGGGTTGTTCTGCGTCTGAACGACCGGCTTGGTCTCGACAGTCGTGCCGCCCTTGCCGACATTCACCGGCATGCTCACGATCTTGCCAGGCGTGCCATTGGTCTTGCCGTTGGCAGTGCCGGCATTGTTGCTGCCGCCATTCTGCGTGGTGTTGTTGGTCGCGGGCAGCGTCACGATCTTGCCGATGCCGCCATTGTTGGTCGTGGTGTTGGTCGGCGCGGGCAGGGTGACGATCTTGCCCGGGGTCGGCGACGGCGTGCCGTTCTGGTTCGGCTGGTTGTTGCCCGCCGGCAGGTTGACGATCTGGCCGCCATTGCCGAGCTTGCCGATGACGTTGCCGTCGACAGGCTTCTGCACGACCGGCAGATTTCCATTCATCTGACCACCACCATTGCCCTGCTGCATCGGCATGTATTTGGGCTGGCCCAGATTGCCGATCTTGAAGGTCGGCGCAATGTTCTGCGGAGCCAGGAACTTCGTCGCCTGCATCAGCGGGATCAGCTTCGGCTGCGCTGCGAGCTTCAGCGCGGACACGGCGTAGGGGCTGTTGCCATAGCTGTCGTAGAAGGTCTGGTAGCCGAGCGGCGAGTTCGCGAGCACCGCCTTGTGCCAAGCCTGCGTGAGCAGGAGGTTGTTGAGCAGCCAGCGGATGTGATCGCACAGCGGGTCGTGCGGATACATCTGGATGAACTCTTGATAGTACTCCGGCCGTCCCTCTGACACGACGTAGTCATAGGCCTGGCGGGTCGAGCGGCTCGGCAGGTTGGAGGCCATCTGCACGACGGGCGCATTCACCGGCGCGCGGTTGGCGGCGACGGCGGTGTCGCCGAAGAAGGTGAAGTCTGATGTCAGCGACGAGCTCTCCCACGGGATCTGCGCGCCGCTGGTGGTCTGGTTCACTTGCAGACGCACGCGCTTGAACAGCTGCTCGATCGGCACGTTGGGCTCGCGCGCGACGTTGAGGAAGGCCTGGGTGTAGGGGCTGTGGCCGCCGGTGCCGTCGAGCGCCTCGGCGCCCGGCGCGGTCGAATAGCCGACGATCGAGCCGTTCGGCGCATCGACGATGGCAAGGCCGCGGCCGGCGTCGTTGATGCTCGGGAACGGGTTGTTGCGGCAGGCATCGAGGATGACGATGCGCATGCGGCTCGGGATCGTCTCCAGCGTCGACATCACGTCGACCAGACGCACCGAATTGTTGACGAGCTCGGTCGGGCTCGAGACCTTGGCGTCGACGGGAACGAGATAATTCTCACCGGCGAGCTGCACGCCGTGACCGGCGTAATAGACCATCGCCACGGTGTTGGGGCCACGCGAGGACACCTTGGCGGAAAAGTCCTGCACCACGCGGAGCATGTCGTTCTGGGTCAGGTCGGTCGCGGCGACCACCTCGAAGCCGGCCGAATTCAGGAACTTCGCCATCGACTCGGCGTCGTTGTCGGGGTTCACGAGCTGTGGCGCGTTCTTGTAGTTCGAATTGCCGATCACCAGCGCCACCCGCTGCTCCGGGCCTTGCAG
The DNA here is from genome assembly GCF_056403875.1 of Bradyrhizobium sp. P2_E8. Classification (NCBI taxonomy): domain Bacteria; kingdom Pseudomonadati; phylum Pseudomonadota; class Alphaproteobacteria; order Hyphomicrobiales; family Nitrobacteraceae; genus Bradyrhizobium; species Bradyrhizobium sp. P2_E8. The sequence continues at coordinate 10,971 of NZ_JBFUES010000076.1, read as the reverse complement.
CGCGGCAGGAGCCGGCTCGACCGGGGCGACTTGCGCGGAAACAGGCCCGCAGGCGAAGCCGAACAGGCTTCCGATGAGGCCCGCAGTCATCAGGAAAGGCTTTAGGCGGAACATGGCGTGCTCCTCTGGCACTGATCTCGATGCGAGATTGGTTGCGATGAAGCTTGGCCGCGTTCGAGCCAGGGGTCCGTGATCCCTATCACCATGGGTGGCTGCGTGATCTGAATCACGCTTGGAACCTGCTATGGTGAATCGTCGGTTTCGCCGGCGACAGAAGAGACAAGCCTTCAGGGGAAATGCCGTCACATGCTGAAATCGATCGATCCGATCCTGACGCCCGATCTGCTCTGGCTGCTGGCCTCGATGGGCCATGGCGACGACCTCGTTTTCGTCGACGCCAATCATCCGGCAACGCGCATCGCCAAAACGACATCCTCGCAGCGCCTGATCCGGTTGCCCGGCATGGGCATGGAGACGGCCGCCCGCGCCATCATGTCGGTCTACCCGCTCGACGATTTCGATCCCGATCCGGTGCGCGTGATGATGCCCGTGGACGATCCTGATCGCGTGCCCGACGTGCAGCGTGCGGTGCTTGCGGAGATCGAGCGCGCCGCCGGCCGCACTGTCGCGCCCGGCAAACTCACGCGTCCGGATTTCTATCGCGCGGCGGCGGCGAGCTTCGGCGTCGTGAAGGTCGGCGACAGCAGGGGCTATGGATGCTTCCTGATCCGCAAGGGCGTGATCAGTTAGAGGCCGCTATGAACCGATCATCTACATCCGCACTCATCGTGTTCGGCGGCCTTCCGGGCACCGGCAAGACCACGATCTCTCGCGAACTCACCGTTCGGCTGGCGGCGACATATCTTCGTATCGATGCCATCGAGCAGACATTGCGGGACGCAGGGCTCATCGTCGGCGCAGCCGGCTATGCCGTCGCCAATGCGCTGGCAGCCGAAAATCTCAAGCTCGGTCGCATCGTCATCGCGGACTGCGTCAATCCGGTGCTGGCAAGCCGCGTTGCATGGCGACAGACGGCCTCGCAGAGCTCGGCATGCATGGTCGAAATTGAAGTGGTTTGCAGCGAACCGGCGGTGCACAGGCAGCGCGTGGAAAGCCGTTCACCCGATATCGATGGTCTCAACCTTCCAAGCTGGGATGAAGTCGTGAGCCGTCCCTATCAGCCGTGGGATCGGGAGCATCTGGTGCTTGATACGGCCGAGAGTACGCTCGATCATCTGCTGGACCGCGCGGAGGCCCATGTCCGCGAGAAGATCGGCTAGTCTCTCATCGGAGTCTGGTGAGACGATAAGTCTCGCACTCGAATTTGAATGGCCTTCCTGCATTCGCCTGTCTATGGTCGATCCATGTCGCGCCTTATGTGTCTATCTGTTGCTGTCATCCTGTCGCTGCTGCCCGCGGTCGCGCCCGCTGCGTCAATTCAAAAACGCCCCAAGCCGGTCTGGCATGGCTACGGCTTCCTGCCGGGCTACCGTCAACCGCTGAGCAACAGCATTCCGCTCTACAAACAGAAGGACGCAATGCGGCGCCTTGCGCGCAACGACCGGCGCCATTGGTACATCGATCCGGTTCCCCAGTATTATCGCTGGGATGGCGAGTGGCACTATTTCGGCCAGCCCGGCTTTGGCGGCAGCCGCTACAATGGCGGCAGCTTCGGTCCGTGCTGGACGCGCACGCCGATCGGCGCGGTGTGGAATTGCGGGTGATKGGGCGGGTGCGGCGGTCAATCCGTCATTGCGAGCGAAGCGAAGCAATCCAGAATTTCTCTGCGGAAAGACTCTGGATTGCTTCGCTGCGCTCGCAATGACGGGAGTAAGCAGCGCGCTCGCATCGATCACCGTCACCCTGAGGTGCTCGCCTCTTCGGCGAGCCTCGAAGGGCGACGGCCACGGCGGGGCCGTTCATCCCTCGAGGCTCCCCGCGCGGTGCTGTGCACCGCGCGGCTCGCGCCTCAGGATGACGGATAGAGACAAGAGCAAGGGTTCAACATGCCGCATCCGCTCGACAGCTTCTTTTCGCCCGCGAGCATCGCGCTGATCGGCGCCTCCCGCGATCACGAGAAGATCCCGGGGCGGCTCTTGTCGATGCTGCGCAAGAACGAGTATCCCGGAAAGATCTACCCGGTGAACCCGAACTACGCCGAGATCGACGGGCTCGTCTGCTACAAATCGATCGCGGAGATCGGTGCGCCGATCGATCTCGCCGTCGTCATCATTCCCGCCCGTGCCGTGCTGCCTGCACTCGAGCAATGCGCCGCCGCCGGCGTCAAGAATGCGGTCATCATCTCTTCCGGGTTCGCGGAGGAGGGCGGCGACAGTGCAGCGATGCAGGATGCGATCGCGACGCTGRCCAAGCGCACCGGCATGCGGATCTCCGGTCCGAATGCCGAGGGCTTCTTCAGTCAGGTGCAGTGCGTGGCGGCGACGTTCAGTCCGGCCGTGGACGTCAAGCCCGGTGTGGTGCCGCTTATCGCCACGCAAAGACGGATCGGCATCGTCGCGCAGAGCGGCGGCATCGGCTTTGCCTATTATCACCGCGCCCGCGCGCTCGGTGTCGCCGTGAGCTACGTCGTCAGCGCCGGCAACGAATCCGATCTCGGCGCCGGCGAGTTCCTGGATTACCTGGTGCAGGACGCCTCGACCGACGTGATCCTGCTGTTCATCGAGGGCATCCGCGACGTCGACAAGTTTCTCGCGGCTGCGCGGCGGGCGGCTGAAATGAAGAAGCCCGTCATCGTGACGAAAGTCGGCCGCTCCGGGGCAGGTCAGCGTGCCGCGGCCTCGCATACCGCGAGCATGGCCGGCTGGTCGGCAGCCTATGACGCGGTGTTCGCGAAATACGGCTTCATCGTCTCCAACGATCTCGACGAAGCGCTGACGATCGCCGCAGTGCTGGCAAGCAACCCGTTGCCGAATGGCGATCGCGTCGCCGTCGTCACCGTCTCCGGCGGCGCCGGCATCTGGGGCGCGGATGCGGTGGCGCTGCGGGGGTTGCAGGTGCCCGAATTGTCCGAGCCGATCCAGGCGGAGATCAAGACGCTGATGCCGTCCTATGGCACCGCGCGCAATCCGATCGACGTCACCGCGCAGGGCGTCACGTCGGGTGGTCTCCAGAAGAGCGTCGATCTGCTCACGGCCTCCGACGAGGTCGACGCGATCCTGGTCGTGCTGTCGCTCTCCAGCGAGGTGCGCAAGCCCTTCAGGGAAGAGGAGCTGACGTCGGTGCTGGCGGCGCAGCACAAGCCGGTGGTGTTCTATTCCTACACGGTGCCGTCCGACTTCGCGCGGCGCGAGCTTGGCAAATCCGGCGTCGTCGTGCTCTCGGGTCTGACCCATGCCGGCGTCGCGATGCGGCAGCTCGTCGACTACGCCCGATTCGAGCTGCCGAAGCCTGCGGACGAGGCGCGGCCGCCGTCACGGGATCTCTCCGTGCATCTGACCTCGCCGGTTCTGTCAGAGGCCGACAGCAAGGCGTTGCTGCGCGCCGCCGGCATCGCGTTGCCGGACGAGGTGCTGGTGAAGGACAAGGCAGGGCTCGATGAAGCGGTCGCCCGAATCGGCTTCCCGCTGGTGATGAAGATCCAGTCGCCCGACATCGCGCACAAGAGCGAGGTCGGCGGCGTGCGCGTCAACATCGCCACCAAGGGCGAGGTGTTTCTGGCGTTCGAGGCCTTGCTCGCCAATGCGCGCAAGCACCGGCCGGAGGCCGTGATCCAGGGCGTGCTGGTCGGCCCGATGGCAAGGCGGGGCGTCGAGATCATCGTCGGAACGATGACGGACGAGACCTTTGGCCCGATGGTGATGGTGGGTCTCGGTGGGATCACCACGGAACTGTTCCGTGACGTCGCCTATCGCCCGGCGCCGGTCGGCGCAGAAGAAGCGAGCGCGATGCTGGCGGGATTGAAGGCGGCGCCACGCCTGAACGGCTTTCGCGGAGCTGTGAAGGCGGACGTTGCGGCGCTATCGCAATTGATCGCCGACATCTCCGTGCTCGCCGCGCGCCACGCGAGGCAGATTGCGGAGATCGAGCTCAACCCGGTGCTGGTGCACGCCGAAGGGCAGGGCGTGACGATCGTTGATGCGCTGGTGGTGGGAAGGAAATAGCAGCCACACCTACCGCCGTCGTCCCGGACAAGCGAAGCGCAGATCCGGGACCCATAACCACAGGGTGTGGTTTGACGAAGACTCGGAGTTACCAGCTTGCGCTACGACTCCTCCCTGTGGTTATGGGTCCCCGCCTTCGCGGGGACGACGGGAGAGGTTGTCGAAGCACCGGCGCGATAGTTGACTACCGCCCCCTGAAATTCGCCGCGCGCCGTTCTTCCGTGGCCTTGACGCCTTCCTTGAAGTCTTCCGTTGCGCGCAGGCGGGTCTGCTCGGCGAGCTCGTGGTTGGTCGCGGCCATGACGCGGTCGGCGAGGCTGGCGCGCATCGTCGCGCGGGTCGACAGCAGGCCGAGCGGAGAGCACTCGGCGATTTCGCCGGCGAGCTTCATCGCGGCCGACTTCACCTGGTCCTGCGGCACCAGCTCGTTGGCGAGCCCCCATTTGACCGCTTCTTCGCCGGTGACGCGGCGGCTGGTGTAGAACATCAGCTCGGCGTTGTTCTTGCCGATCAGATCCGGCAGCGTCACGGTCAAACCGAAGCCGGGATGGAAGCCGAGTTTTGTAAAGTTCGCGGAGAACCGTGCTTCGGGGCAGGTGACGCGGAAATCCGCGGACACCGCGAGACCCAGGCCGCCGCCGATGGCTGCGCCCTGCACGGCCGCGACGATCGGCTTCTTGGCGCGGAAGATACGCACGGCCTGGATGTAGAGATGGCTGATCGGGCCAAGATTGTCCGCCGGATCGCCCTTCTTGTTAGCCTCGCGCGCTTCCTGGGCTTGTCGCGCCGGGTCGCCAAAATTGGCGCCGGCGCAGAACGCCTTGCCCTGCGCCGAGAGCACCGAGGCGCGGATCTCGATGTCGCGGTCGAACTCGTCGAGCGCATCCGCGATCTGGTTGATCAGCGAGATGTCGAAGAAGTTGAGCGGCGGACGGCGGATCTCGATGGTGCCGACGTGCCCGACCTTTTCGACGCCGATATCTGTATAGGTGCTCATGATGATCCTCGATTGAATTAGCGCAAGCCAAGTCCGCGCGACTAGCGCAAACCAAGCCCGCGGGCGATGATGCCGCGGAGCACCTCGGTGGTGCCGCCCTGGATGGTGAGTTTCGGTGCGGTCTTGATGGCGAAATCGAGCTGCCGCTCCAGCGTCTCGCGGTTGGTCGCGGTCTCCTCGACGAATGCGGCGAGGTCGCGCACGCGATGCGGAAGCTGCTGCTCCCAGACCGTGCCGATGTCCTTGACGATGGACGCTTCCACCACGGGCTCCTTTCCGGCTTGCAGCATGCCGGCAACGGAGACCGACATGCGCCGCATGGTGTGGAGCTGCGCCACCAGCCGGCCGATGCCTTCGGCGCTGCGCGTGTCCGGATTGGGGCCGACCGCGCGGACGAGCTCGGTCAGAACGTAGTAGGTTTCCAGGAAGCGCTCGGGGCCCGAACGCTCATAGGCGAGCTCCGATGTGGCTTGCTTCCACGCACCGTCGACTTCGCCGAGCACGTGATCGTCGGGTACGAAGAAGTCGGTGAAGACGACCTCGTTGAACTCGTACTGGCCCGTGATCTGGCCGATCGGGTTCACCTTGATGCCCGGCTGCTTCATCTTGACCAAGAACTGCGTCAGGCCGTGACGGCGGTTCTCCTTGGTCGGCGGCGACGTCCGGAAGATCGCGATCATGTAGTCGGCGATGTGCGCCGACGAGGTCCAGATCTTGGTGCCGTTGATGAGATAGCCGCCGTCGGCCTTGGTCGCGCGCGTCTTCGCCGCGRACAGGTCCGAGCCGGAGTTCGGCTCGCTCATGCCGATCGCGAAGCAGATCTCGCCGCGGCAGATGCGCGGCAGGATCTCCATCTTGATGTGCTCGGGCGCATATTTCAGCAGCACCGGTCCGCTCTGGCGGTCGGCGACGAAGAATCGCCGCGTCGGCGCATTGGCCACGCGCATCTCCTCGGTCACCACGTAGCGTTCGAGGAAAGAGCGCTCCTGGCCGCCGTATTTCTTCGGCCAGGTCATGCCCAACCAGCCCTTGGCACCGACCCGGCGGGAAAATTCCGGCGCGTCGGTGTCTTCGCGGTTGGGCTTGTGCGGATCGAAGGTGCCGGCGGCGATTTCCTCGGCGAGGAAGGCGCGGACTTCCTTGCGCAATTGCTCGCATTTCTCCGGCAGGCGGATCGGATCGAAACGGAGGGCAGCGGTCATGTGTTTCGTCTCCCGATCAACGCGAAGCTACGAGCGGCCACAATTCGTCGGCGCCGCGCCGGGCCACCAGCTTGCCGAGCTCGACGGCCCAGTGGCTTTCCGAACCGAAATCGTCGCGCCAGGCCAACGCGCGCAGCGAATACCGGTGCAGGATGTGCTCGCTGGTGAAGCCGATCGCGCCATGGACCTGATGCGCGATGGCGCCGCCTTTTTCGGCGGCTTCCGCGCAGCGGATCTTTGCCGAGGCGGCCTCGAGGTAGACCTCGTCGTCGAATGACTTTGCGTTCGCGATGGCGTCGGCCGCGGACGTCGCGGCCGCAAGCGCGGCGGCGGATTCGCCGGCGAGACGGGCGAGGTTGTGCTGCACGGCCTGGAATTTCGAGATCTTCTTCTCGAACGCGACGCGCTCGTTGGAATAGCGCACGGAGATGTCGAGCATCGCTTCCAGCGCGCCCGCGATCTGAAGGCTGCGCGCGACACCGCCCATCAGCATGAGGGTGGTCTGGTCGAAGCCCTTCGGCGCCGGCTTGACCGTGATTGGCTGGATCTTGTCAAGCGTGACGGTGTCGCTGTGGTCGTAACCGACATTGAGTCCGGATTCGATCCGGGCCTTGCTGGCATCGACCAGCGCGATCACGGCGCCGTCCTTGCCATGCGCCAGCACGACAAAATGCTTTGCGGCTTTGGCGAAGGGCACGCCGCGGGCTCGGCCGGAGAGCGCGCCGTCGGCATCGTGCGTGATGCGATCCTTCGGCGACGCCGGGACGACCGTCATCTCGCCTTCCGGCGAAGAAATCCTGGCCTGCGCCAGCAGCCAGCCCGCCAGCATGGTTTCGGCGAGGGGGACCGCGACCGCGAAGCGGCCGGCCGCGTTGAGCAGCGCAAAGCCGTCGGCAAGGCTTGCGCCGGAGCCGCCGAGATCATCGGGCACCCAGGACAGCGGCAGCCCGGCTTCGCTCAGCGCCTGCCACAGCGGCGCCTGCCAGGAATCCTTCTTGTCGTTGTTGATGGTCTGCGGATCGGCGAGATCGGCGAAGATTTTTTCCGCGGTCTCGACGACGATATTGTCACTCTCCGCCACAGCGTTCCCCGTGTTTTGCCATTGGCGCGTCCCGCCAAGTCAAGCCGGCGCGCGGTCTCTTCTTGCGCCCGATGATCTGAAAAAGCCATGGCCCTGACAAGCGTTGATCGCAGGCCCATCTGCGGCGCCGGCATGGGCGCGAGAACCGGTCTGGACTAATTCCGCTTAGCGGAGTTTGCTCGATTTGCAGCGTGCGGCAAACTCGCTAAACAGGGCCAGCGACTTAAGGCTTGCATCAGATACAGGGGAAGGAAATCCGGATGGCCAAAGACAGCTTGTGCGCAATCGTGACGGGGTCCGCATCCGGACTTGGGGCTGCGACCGCGGAAATTCTCGCGCGGAGCGGGGCGCGGCTCGTCATCAACTATTCGTCGAGCCAGAAGGAAGCCGAGGCCACGGCAGAGCTCTGCCGCAACGCGGGCGCTGCGGAAGTCCTGGTCGCCCAGGGCGACGTTTCCAAGGATGTGGATTGCCGCAAGATCGTTGCGGCAGCCAGCGGCTGGGGCCGGCTCGACGTGCTCGTCAACAATGCCGGCACCACCAAGCACGTCGCCCATGCCGATCTCGACGGATTGTCGGCGGAAGATTTCCAGCGCCTCTACGGCGTCAACACCATCGGCCCGTTCCAGATGGTGCGTGCGGCGCGCAGCCTGCTGGAAGCCGGCGCGAAGGCGTCGGGGCGGGCGTCGGCGGTCGTGAACGTGTCGTCGGTGGCGGGCATCAGCGGCGTCGGCTCGTCGATCGCCTATGCCGCGAGCAAGGGCGCGCTCAACACGATGACGTTGTCGCTGTCGCGGGCGCTGGCGCCGCTGATCCGCGTCAACACGGTATGCCCCGGCTATATCGACACGCCCTGGTTCACCAAGGGCCGCGGCGAGGCCGGCGCAAAGCAGGTGCGCGACAGCGTGGTGGCGAAGGTGCCGCTGAAGGTCGCCTCGAGCGCGGAGGACATCGCGCAGCTCGTCTGCTTCCTGGCGATGCCGGCCTCCAGCAACATGACCGGCGAGGTTGTGCGCATGGATGCGGGGATGCATTTGATTACGTGAAGTCGCGCGGCAAATACAGGTGTCGTCCCGGCGAAGGCCGGGACCCATAACCACAGGGCGTAGTGTGGCGAAGACTCGGAGTTGTCAGTCTTCGCCAAACTTCTCCCTGTGGTTATGGATCCCGGATCTGCGCGCGCTTGGGGCGCGCTTGTCCGGGACGACGAGGGACCTACCCCTTTATCACGCCGCTCGCCACCAGCCGGTGCCAGATGAACAGCACCACCACCGCGCCGATCGTGGCCATGATGAAGCCGGCGCCCTGGTCCGGGCCGTAATGGCCGATCGCCTGGCCGATGAACGTCGCCAGAAACGCACCGGCGATGCCGAGGATGGTGGTGAGGATGAAGCCGCTCGGATTGTTCGGCCCCGGCGCGAGCCAGCGCGCGATGAGGCCGGCGATGAAGCCGACGACGATGATCCACAACAGGCCGCCCATGCTCATGACAATGCTCCCCTTCCCGAGAACGCGCAGATCAATCTTCGACTAGATTCTGCCCGAGAGTTCGTTCTCGGTCGGCAGCCGTCCGTCCGGCGTCAGGTGGTCGATCACCTGCGGCAGATATTGGCTGAGGCCGGAGAGCAGCTCCTGGCGCGACAGGCCGCTCTGGGCGGACAGGCTCTCGATCTGGTCCGCGCCGAGTGCGCTCGCGAGATCGCCGGGCGCGATCGGCTTRTTCTCGCCCTTGCCGACCCAGGAATTCGCGGCCTCGCCGTGGCCGCCCTGCTGGAGCTGATTGAGGAGATCGCCGAGGCCGCCGCTCAGGACGGTGCCGGCCGCGCCGCCTGCGAGCAGGCCGCCGAGGCCGCCTTTGAGCAGATCGCTGAGACCGCCGCCGCTTCCTCCGGGAAGCGTGGCGTTGCCGGTATTGACAGGCGTCGGAGGCGGCAGCGGTGAGCGCTGCTGCGGGGCAGGCGCCGCATCCGGCTGGCCAGCCGTCAGATGCTTGAATGCCTTCCAGGCGAGCAGGCCGAGCAGCGCCATGGTCATCGGCGACATGCCGCCGGAGGATTTCTCGGAGCTGGGTGTGCTGGGGCCGCGCGGGCCGTTCTGCATGCCATTGAGGACGTCGAGTAGACCCATGGTGCTCTCCTTTGGCGTCTCGTTCGGCGAGTGCTCGCCGCTGACTGCCCCCGGGGCGAGAACATATGGGGCTCGCATGACGGTTACAAGGCGGCTGCGACGCGATGGGCAGCTGGCCTCGCCTCTGCTATCGAAGGCCGGTCATTCAGGGAGCGAGGTCAGTGGTTACGGATCGACCGATCGTGGTGGCCGGCGCCGGCGCCATCGGCTGTTTCGTCGGCGGCATGCTGGCGGCGGGCGGCCGCCGCGTCGCGCTGCTGGTGCGGCCGCGGGTGAAGACCGAGATCGAGCGGTTCGGCCTGCGGCTGACCGATTTCGACGGCTCCGAGAAGAAGCTCGGGGCCGGCCAGCTCGCGCTGTCGGAAGACCCTTCGATCTTCCACAGCGCCGGCATCGTGCTGGTGACGGTGAAGAGCGCCGACACTGCCGATGTCGCGGAGCAGATCGCGCAGCACGCGCCGCAGGATGCCGTCATCGTGTCCCTGCAAAACGGCGTCGGCAATGTCGCGGTGTTGCGCGAGCGCCTCGGCGGCCGGCGCGTGCTGGCCGGCATGGTGCCGTTCAACGTGATCGCGATGGGCGAGGGCCGCTTCCACCGCTCGACCTCCGGCAACATCCATGTCGGAGAGGACGCCGGGAACACGGCCGGCGCGCTCTCGGTATCTGGCCTTTCGATGCGCGCGAGCAGCGACATCACCGGCGTGCAATGGGGCAAGCTGATCATCAACCTGAACAACGCGCTCAGCGCCTTGTCGGACATGCCGCTCGCCGCGCAACTGGCAAGCCGCGACTGGCGAAAATTGTTCGCCGACCAGATGGCAGAGGGGCTGGCCGCGATGAAGGCCGCCGGCCTCAATCCGGTTTCAGCGACGCCGATCCCGCTGAACTTGACGCCGACATTGCTGAAATTGCCCGACATGATCTTCAACGCGATCCTCGGGCGGACCATGAAGATCGATCCCGAGGCGCGCTCCTCGATGTGGCAGGATCTGAAGCAGGGCCGCAAGACCGAGATCGACTATCTCCAGGGCGCGGTCATCGCGCTTGCCGAGCAGAACAATGTCGATGTGCCGCTGATGCGCCGCATTGTTGCGCTGGTCAAGGAGGCTGAAGTCGCTGGCAACGGCCCGCCCGGGCTGACGCCGCAGCAGATTCGCGGGTAGCGCCTGGGTGCATGCCGCGCGACCGAAGGAGCAACGATGACGCGTTTCTTGATGATCGGATTCGCACTGGCCGTGCTCTGCGGCGCGGCCACGCTTGCGGAAGCCCGGCCGCCAACGGTCATGAACTCTCCCGGCTATGACAGGCGGTTGCAGGAGAGCAGGTCGCAGTTGGGCAGTTCACCGGCGACGGCGCCAGCGGATGCGCCGGTGGTCAAACCGAAGCGCAGCAAGAAGAAGCGGCCGAACTGACGCGCGGGGTCGCGTGCGCACAGGTTGGCGC
>NZ_JBFUES010000075.1:0-14016 GCF_056403875.1 Bradyrhizobium sp. P2_E8 | reverse complement strand
CCATCCGCCGTCGCCGACACCGCTCTCCGCGCTGTATCTGCAAAACCGCCAGCCCGCGCTGCGTCTGCGTGTCTTCCTCGACTGGATATCGGGCATTTTTGCCGAGGCGAAGCTGTGAGGGAGGCCGCAGAGTCGTAGCCCGGGTGAGCGAAGCGATACCGGGACCGCCGCTCGCACGAATCCCGGATATCGCTTCGCTTATCCGGGCTACAAGAGCTTGCGYTGCCCGTCGGGCAAGACACGCTAGGCATGGGGCAATCCATGCCTASCAAAATATTCGCCTTTACAGAATTTCTGATTTGTCGCATTGTCTCRCCACCTCATCCCGGTCAGAGGGGCGTATCGCGATCGTCACGACATGCGGGGTGGGCTGCGGTGGACGCTAGTCACATCGGCGCGATAGGCATCGCAGGGCGGGCAACCGTGAGCGAAACCCATTGCGCACACGACCGGTGTGATCARCGTACGGCAAAACCGTGTCGTCCTGGCGCCCGGGGTCTGTGCGCCAAGTCTTGCGGTGATGGTGGCGGCCCGACCGGGCACGCGCATCAGCGATCGGCAAGGCGACGGGGGCAATAGTGCATCGCTCCCCGGGGAGAACKCGGCATAAGCCGTCAAACCACTGCGCAGGGAAGGCCGTGTGTTGGGCTTCACCTGTATGCCGCTGTGCAGATTTTTGTTGCCACCTTTCGCACAGTGGAYCGTGGGTGCCCGGCCGGCACCCGGTCTTCCCTGCGCCCTCTGACATCGGAGGGTGTCGCGAYGAAGCAAAGCTCGGGCGAGATGAGCCGCGAGGATGCGAAACTGCGTCTGCGCGTTCAGATGCGAGTTGATGAAGAGCAGTGTTTCCCCACACTCAATCATTGCGAGCCAACGGGTCCGCGCGAAGCGCGGCCCGATGACAGGCTCCGCGAAGCAATCCAGAATCCCTCCATGGAAAGACTCTGGATTGCTTCGTCGCATCAGCGCAAAATTGCTTCGCAATTTTGTCGCGAACTCCTCGCAATGACGGCGTGGAGGAAACGTGCGCTTGAACTTCGGTCTCGTGCCCCGGACGCAGCGCAGCGCTTCCCTGGCGATGCGAAGCATCGTCCAGTTCGGCGGTGCGCTGCAGAGCCGGGGCCCATGCAGCAGCGTGTCGTGCGGCCTCCTGGGTCCCGGCTCTGCGCTCCGCTTCGCTACGCTTGTCCGGGATACGAGAGATGGGCGAGCATGATAGCCAGCCTTGAACGCACGAGAGACCACCAGCGACTAACTCCATGGAGTGCCCAAGGATCAGTGGAACGTGATCGAGCTTCCTCTTCCTAAAGCACCAAAATGGTGCTTTAGTGCTTTCCATGATCCAATCGCCCCGAAACGCGCCGTCCGCGCTGCGTTACAGGCTTGCCCCTGATCCGGCCGCCAAGGCCGCCATGGAGGCGACGTTTAGGGCCTATGACCGGATGATGGAGATCCTGGATGAGGTCGCTCGGACCCATAATGTGGGTTCCAACGTGGTCCTGCTTCACGCCCACGCCTATGAGCCGATCCGGAAAGCAACCGCACTGCCGTCGCGGCTGGTGACGCTGGGCTTGCGTGACCGCGCCGACTATCGCGCCGCCCAAGGTCGCCGCCTGCCGCTCGACGACAAGCTCGCCAAGATCAAGGGGCCCGCCACCATTTCGATTGCGACCGTGCAAGGGCGCTTCAGCGTGCCMTTCGACTACGCCGGTTATGCCGAGGGCTGGGGGCAGAGCGCGCCCGCACACCTGATCCGCACCGACGACGGCTTTGAAGTTCACTACGGCGTCACGCCGAACAGTCTGCCAGAGGAGGAGAACGCCATGGATACCATCGCTGCCGCCCCCGACAATTTCCTGTCCCGGGTCGGGCGCCTGATCGCCGGGATCGCCTATGACGCGATCGAGCAGGCGGAAGGCAAGAACAAGCTGAAAGTGGTCGGCCAGGCCATCCGCGAGATCGAGCGTGCCGAGAGCGAGGCACGCGACGCGCTCGCGGCTGCGCGCGCCGAGGAATACCGCCTCAACGCGCGCCGCACCGAGATCGAGCGCGAGATGACCGATCTCACTGCCAAGATCGAGAGCGTGATCGCTGATAGCCGCGACGATCTCGCGCGCGCCGGCATCGCGCGGCAGATGGACCTGGAGGCGCAGTTCGAGGTGCTCTCCCGCGCCATCGACGAGAACAATGAGAAGATCGAGCAATGCGTGACGTCGCTGCGCGCCGTGCTGTCGGCATTGYAAGATGCCGAGCAGCGCCGCGCCGATCTCGCAAAGAGCGAGGCGGTCGCAAGCCACCAGGCCGCGACCTCGCCCGGGAAGCCCGGCGGTGCCTCGGCAGCGGCGAAGGCGCTACGGGCGGGCAGGGCGGTGGCGCGCGCCACTGGCGTTCCCGCAGCCATCCCGTTTTCAAGTGACATCGACGAGCTCAGCACGTTGCATCGCGACAAGGAGATTGCAGCGAGGCTGGCGCGGTTGAAGTCGCGCTCCTGAGTAATGTGTCATGAGCGCACTGCTCGAACACGTCATGGCGCCGGAGGTCAGGCCGTTCGCGATCGCGGCGGCCATGATCGTCATCGTCGGCTCGCTCGAGGTGATCACGATGCTGGTCGGAGCCTCCTTGAGTGAGATGCTCGGCACCGGCATCGATTTCAGTCACCCCAGCGACAACGGCGTGCTCAACGCCATTTCGTGGATCAATGTCGGCGGCGTGCCGCTGCTGATCTTCCTGCTGCTGATGCTCGGCGCCTTCTCGATCACCGGATTCCTGATCCAGGACATCGCCCGGCTGGTCGCCGGTCCCTTGCCGGCAACGATCGCCTCGATCGGGGCCGTCGCGGCCTCGGTTCCGCTGGTCCGCGTCACCAGCCGCGCCATCGCGCGGGCCATTCCCAAAGATGAAAGCTATGCCGTCGGTCTCGGCGACCTCGTCGGCCGCGTCGGCGAGGTCGTTATCGGCCCGCTCGATCAGGGGCCGCCCGGCCGCGTCAGCGTCGCCGACGTCCACGGCAACAGGCACTTCGTCTGGGCGGTCGCGGCGCCCGCATCGGGACCATTGGAGCAGGGAACCATGGTCCTCCTGGTCGATCGCGTCGGCACCCGCTTCGTGGCGGTCAAGGCCGACGATGAACTGAAGCCGTCCAAGCCGACTCTAAGCAGTTAGCCAGCCAAAGCTCATTAGCGGAGAAAGTCATGTTTGACATCGCAGTCCCGGCCATGATCGGCGTCGCGCTGATCGTCGTCCTGGGGATCGTCTTCACCATCCTCTACAAGCGCGCCACGCGCGACGAGGCCTTCGTGCGCACCGGCCTCGGCGGCAAGAAGGTCGTGCTCGACGGCGGCGCCATGATCCTGCCGATCTTCCATTCCTATGCCAGCGTCAATCTGAAGACGCTGAGGCTCACCGTCGAGCGCAAGGAGCGGGAATCCCTGATCACCAAGGACCGCCTCCGCGTCGACATCGTCGCCGAGTTCTACGTGCGCGTCCGCCCCGACGACGAGAGCATCGCGCTCGCCAGCCAGACTCTGGGCGCGCTGACCAATGACGCCGAAGCCCTGCGTAACCAGGTCGAGGCGAAATTCGTCGACGGTCTGCGTTCGGTGGCGGCCACCATGTCCATCCTGGAGTTGCAGGAAAAGCGCAGCGACTTCGTCAAGCACGTGCAAGCGACCGTGGAGTCGGACGTCAAATCCAACGGTCTCGAGCTCGAATCGGTGTCGCTGACCAAGCTCGACCAGACCGATGTGAAATTCTTCAATCCGGAAAACTTCTTTGACGCCGAAGGTCTGACCCAGCTCAAGACCGTTACCGAGACGCGCCGGCGCGACCGCAACTCGATCGTGCGCGACAACGAGGTGGCGATTGCGCAAAAGGACCTCGAGGCGCGGCAGCAGACCCTGACCATCGAGCGCACCAAGAAGGAGGCCGAGCTCTCCCAGGAGCGCGACATCGCCAACAAGACCGCGAGCACCCGCGCCGAAGTCGCGACCGCAACCCAGACCGCGCGCCTGACCGAGGAGAACGCCCGCATCGACACCGACCGGGCGGTCGCCGAGAAGGAGGCGGGCGCCAAGCAGGTCAAGGAAACGGCGGTGATCGAGTCGGATCTCGCGATCAACAAGCGCAAGACCGACGCGCAGCGCGAGATCCAGATCGCGACCCAGGAGAACGAGATCCAGATCGCGGCCAAGAGCAAGCAGACCTCGGAAGCCGTCGCCGAGGCCAAGACGGCCGAGGCGATCGCCGTCTCCGCGGAGGAAAAGGTCGTGACCGCACGCGCGGTCGAGGTTGCCGACCGTGCCCGTCTCACCCAGGTGCTTGCCGCGCGCACCGAGGCCGAGCGCAAGTCGACCGAGGTGATCGTCGCGGCCGAAGCCGAAAAGAAGGCCTCGCTCGATCGCGCCGAGGCCGTCAAGACACTGGCCACCGCGGAAGCTGAGTCCAACAAGATCAAGGCTGTCGGCGTCAGGAATATCGGCGAGGCCGAGGCCGCAATCATCACGCTCAAGAACGAGGCGCAGAACAAGCTCGGCGCCAACGTCATCGATTTCGAACTCGCCAAGAAGCGGATCGAGACCATGCCCTCGGCCCTCGCCGAGATGGTCAGGCCGATCGCCAACCTCAAGGACGTCCGCATCCTGCACACCGGCGGCGCGTTCGGCGGCAACGGCGCCGGCGGCAATGTCGGTTTCGGCGAAGGCCTCGCGGGCGAGCTGCTCAAGGTGCACGCGCTACGTCCGATGATCGACGAGATCCTGCGCCAGAGCGGCTTTGCGCCGGGCGACGATCCCGTGCAGGCGCTCGTCGGTGCCGTGACGGGCAAGAGCAACGGTGCCGCGGTGCCGGCGCCCGCGCCGGAGAAGACAAACTCCGCCGATCTATGAATGCCCGTTCATTGCTGCGGAGAATTCGAATCGATAAGAAATCCCTGTGCGCGTCTCGCGTCGCGCACAGCTCCGGAGTGCTGATCGAGGCGTGTTGAACCTTTCGATCAGGCTCCGGCCGAATCGTTGGAGGCAACGCCATTTGTTGCCGCGGCGCCTGCGCCGATCGACGTCAGGCGCTTAAAGCCTGTTTCGATCCAGGGAATTTCACATGAAGTATTTTCTGTCTGCACTGATTGCGATCGGTCTTTCGATTGCCGCCACACCGTCGTTTGCAGCTGACGCCCGCAACGTCACCGTCGTCAACGAGACCGGCTATGCCATCAAATTCCTGGGCTTCAACGCGCCGGACGATGGCCTGGACGAATGGGACAACGAGCTCGACAAGGTTTTGCAGAACCAGGCGAGCACCTATGTCGAGTTCGACGATGACGACGAGGGATGTGTCTGGAACATCCGCGTCGACTGGCAGAATTACGACGAGGCCGTGCTCTGGAAGAACGTCAATCTCTGCAAGTTCACCGCGCTGCGGCTGCGCTACGACGCCGGCACCAAGACCACGTCCTTCGTCGCCGAATAGTTTTCCGACTGATGCGGCCCGGAGGAGGGGCCGTCCGGCCCTTCCTCAGGCGCGTTGCGGAAGATGACGAATTCGTCCTTTGCAAGCGCAACCGGCTTTGTTATACGCAGCCGCGCGCGAACGAACGGTTCGCCCTTTTCCTCGGTAGCTCAGCGGTAGAGCATCCGACTGTTAATCGGATGGTCGCTGGTTCGAATCCAGCCCGGGGAGCCAAATTTCACCGCAATTTCAGTAGCTTGCACTCGTGCTTTGATGCGGCGCGCGACGTTGCTCGGGCCGTCTCTCAACACGGTTGCGGGCCCGCACGCGATGCAGAATCGTGTTCAAGCAAACGTGTCCTGACCGCGGCTTCGCGCCCGTAGGGCTGGCACCAAATCGACTTAATTCAAATCGAGCTTCGCCGGGCCGGACCCTTACGGAGCTGATTCCCATGCCCGACATCCAGATCGACCGTGCCCCACTGGCTCCCTCGATTCTGCCGGCCGACATTCCCGAGCTCAGCGACGACGAATGCATCGCCTGCCTGGCGCGTGCGGTTGAGACGCCCGATTCGGCGCGGCTGGACGAGGTCGCCGCCCTGATCGGCCGCCTCGCGGTGACGATCGAATAGTCCATCACCCCTGATGTGGTGAGTCGCGGAAGCGTTGGCCGGCGGAGGCGCAACGCCCATGTTGCGTTTTCGCCGGGCATGTTCCAAAGATGCCGGCAACTTTCGTCCGCGGCATCGTCCGCATTTCAGGGTCCGCAAATGTCCGGTTTTTCGACCGCGCGCCTCAAAATGGTCGATGGCCAGGTGCGCACCAATGACGTCACTGATCGCCGTGTCCTCGACGCCATGCTCGCGGTTCCGCGCGAGGCCTTCGTGCCGGCCAGCCGGCAGGCCCTGGCCTATCTCGACCTCGACCTCGATGTGAGCGAGGGCGGCGGCAAGCGGTTCCTGATCAAGCCGCAGCTGACCGGCAAGCTGCTCCAGGCCGCCGAGATCGGCGAGGGTGACAACGTGCTGGTCGTCGGCTGCGCCACCGGCTACCTCGCCGCACTGGCCGCCAAGCTGGCGCGTCAGGTCACCGCGACGGAATGCGATTCGGCCCTGGTCGCGAAGGCCAAGGACGCTTTCGCCGCCCTCGGGCTCGCCAATGTCACCTGCAAGGCCGCTTCCTGCACCGAGGGGGACCCCTCTGGCGCGCCCTACGACGTGATTATCCTCAATGGCGCTGTCGAGGTGACGCCGGAAGGGCTGCTCGGGCAGCTTAGGGAAGGCGGGCGTCTGGTGGGGGTGTCTGCCGAATCCCGGCCGCCGCGGGCCATGATTGTGACCCATACCCACGGCGAATTCGGCCATCGGGCGCTGTTCGATGCCGGTGCCCCGGTCCTCCCCGGGCTGGAACGGGCCGCCGCATTCGTCTTCTGACGGTCCAAAGCCCGTTAAAATCCCGTTCTGAATCAGAAGTGTGGCCGGGATGCTGCACGTGAAGAGTTTCCACCGAGAACTACCTTGAGGTAGTTCCGTCGCGTCGATCCGCGGCCTATGTTGCGACGGGGCAACGACTCCACTCGGTAGACGTAACCCAGCTCGCGGGCACGAGCCGGACGTTAGAATGAACGGAATTTTTGGGATGCATGGGGTGAAGCTCTTCACCGGAGCGGCGGTTTCGGTCTTGGTGCTGGCGCTTGCCGGGCCGACGCCTGCCTTGGCGGACACCATCGAGGCCGCCTTGGTGCGCGCCTATCAGAACAATCCGCAGCTCAACGCACAGCGTGCCCAGGTGCGCTCGACCGACGAGAACGTGCCGCAGGCCTTGTCGGGCTACCGTCCCAAGGTCGCGCTGACAGCGAGCGGCGGCTATCAATATCAGGATCAGCAAAGCGCGCTGGGCAGCAACCCGTTCTTCGGGGCCACGGCGCCCCGCGCCGTCGGCGTGACCGTCAACCAGACGCTCTATAACGGCAACATCACCGCAAACAGAACGCGCGCGGCGGAGAGCCAGGTCTCCGGATCCCGCGAAGCGCTGCGCAGTCTCGATCAGACCGTGCTGCTCCAGGGCGCCACCACCTACATGGACTATCTGCGTGACGCCGCCACGCTCGAAGTCCAGCGCAGCAACGTGCGCGTGCTCGAGCAGACGTTGAAGCAGACGCGCGATCGCTTCAACGTCGGCGAAGTGACACGCACCGACGTTGCGCAATCGGAAGCACAGCTTGCGGCCGGCAGGACGCAGGCGCTTACCGCCGAAGCAAATCTCACCACGACGCGCGCGAACTTCCGTCGCATCATCGGTAACGAGCCGACGAATCTTGCGCCCGGCTCACCTGTCGATCGCTTCCTGCCCGCAACGCTTGCCGCAGCGGTCGAGCTCGGCTTGGTCGAGCATCCCAACGTCACGGCCGCAATGTTCGGCATCGACGTCAATTTTCTGCAGGTCAAGGTCGCCGAAGGCGCGCTGCTGCCGACGGTCACGGTGCAGGTTGCCGCCCAACAGGCGAACGAACAGTCCTTGATTCAATACAGGGCAACCAGCGCGTCCGCGATCGCTTCGGCCAATTGGCAGCTCTATGATGGTGGCAATTCGTATGCGCTGATCCGCCAGTCCAAGGAAAACCTGGCGCAGCAGCGTCTCAACCTCGAGACGACGCGCGACCAGACTCGTGCGAACGTGGTGCAGTTCTGGGGGACGTTGCAGGCCGGCAAAGCGCAGGTGCAGTCGGCGCAGGCGCAGGTCACGGCGTCCGAGATCGCGCTGAACGGTGTGCRTGAAGAAGCAAAGGCCGGTCAGCGCACCACCCTCGACGTGCTCAACGCGCAGCAGGCGCTGGTCAATGCGCGAGTCGCCTTGGTTACCGCGCAGCATGACCGGGTCGTTGCATCTTATAACGTTCTCGCCGCTATCGGCCGGCTGTCGCCGCAGGTCCTCGGCCTTGCGACCACGGTTTACGATCCCACCGTTCACTACCACCAGGTCCGCGACAGCTGGGCCGGTGTTCGCACGCCTGACGGGCGCTGAAGTCCCGTAAGTGTCCGGTCGGCCTCGCGAACAGCCGACGCCGACCGGTGCTTTGCTTGCAATCATCAAAATCCCTGACATAGCCTTGCCAAGAAGATGCGGGTCGATTCGCCCCGCATTCGATGTCGTGTGCGTAAAGCTTGAGTGCCGAGGGCAGGGGCGCACCGCCGCACGTTGAGCCGTGATCTGGGGACAAGTCGGGCCGCCGTGACGAAAATGTCGGGGCGTCCGTTGCGGAACCGGCCAATCCTGTCGTGCTTGGTGTAAAACAACGCATGCGAGGGCGTTGATGATGTGGAGTCGGAGATGACGCAGCCTGCAAAGGTCACAGAACCCTCGATGGAGGAGATTCTGGCCTCGATCCGGCGCATCATTGCCGACGATGAGGCCAAGCCGCCGCCGGCAGAGATCGCGAATCCCGGAAAGGCAGCGGCGCCTGCGGCGCCCGCAGCAAAGCCTCAGGCGATGAACGACATTCCGCCCTCCAAGGTCGCCCCCGCCAAACCGGCCGCCGAGAAGCCCGCACCGCCTCCGGCTGCAAAGCCGGCGCCGCCGCCTGCACCTGCGGCGGCTGCCTCTCCAAACAGCCAGGACGATATCGACGCGCTGCTGGCGGGGCTCGACACAGCCACGTCAGCGCCTGAGGTCCGTGCTCCGGAACCCGAGCCGGAGCCCGAGCCCGAGCCCGACGTGCTCGAATTGACCGACGACATGGCGATGGACCCGGAGCCGACACCGCCTCCGCCGCCGCCGAGCTTCCGCAAGGTCGAGCCGCGCGACGATCTCGAATTCGCCGAATCGCCGCCGCCGCGCCCGTCGCCGTCCTACGCGCCCGCGGATTTCGATGCCCCGCCGCTGCCGCCGCAGCAGCCGATCCTCGCGCAATCGACGGTCTCAGCGGTCGAATCCGCCTTCAATTCCCTGGCCCATACGGTGCTCAGCAGCAACGCGCGGACGCTGGAGGACCTGGTCAAGGAGATGCTGCGCCCGATGCTGAAGTCCTGGCTCGACGACAACCTGCCGGGCCTGGTTGAACGCATCGTGAAGGCCGAAATCGAGCGGGTCTCGCGCGGCGGCCGGTAGAGCAGGCCGCGGAGCCCTGATAAAGCCCCGCTTGTGCATCACATTCGGTCCGCCGACCGGGCCGGAAAGCCCGTTTGCCGCTGAGCTTTCGTTGACCTTTTCGTTGACTTGCCCCCCGCGCGCGGCTTTCTAGCAGCCCCATGATCGAGAAAAATTACCAGCCCGCCGATATCGAAGCCCGCATGTCCGTGGTGTGGGAGGACAGCCGTGCCTTCAAGGCCGGCCGCCCCGACCGCCGCCACGCAGTGCCCTTTACCATCGTGATCCCGCCGCCGAACGTGACGGGCTCGCTGCACATGGGCCACGCCCTCAACAACACGCTCCAGGACATCCTGTGCCGGTTCGAGCGCATGCGCGGCCGCGACGTGCTGTGGCAGCCCGGCACCGACCACGCCGGCATCGCCACCCAGATGGTGGTCGAGCGGCAGCTGATGGAGCGCCAGCAGCCCGGCCGCCGCGAGATGGGCCGCGAGAAGTTCCTGGAGCGGGTCTGGCAGTGGAAGGCCGAGAGCGGCGACACCATCATCAACCAGCTCAAGCGGCTCGGCGCGTCCTGCGACTGGTCGCGCGAACGCTTCACCATGGACGAGGGCCTGTCCAAGGCTGTCATCAAGGTGTTCGTCGAGCTGCACCGCGACGGCCTGATCTACAAGGACAAGCGGCTGGTGAACTGGGACACCAAGCTCTTGACCGCGATCTCCGATCTCGAAGTGCAGCAGACCGAGGTCAAGGGCAGCCTCTGGTATCTGCGCTATCCGATCGAGGGCAAGACGTTCAGCCCCGAGGATCTCTCGAGCTTCATCGTCGTCGCCACGACGCGCCCGGAGACCATGCTCGGCGATACCGGCGTCGCGGTGCATCCCGATGACGAGCGCTATCAGAAGCTGGTCGGCAAGAACGTCATCCTGCCGCTGGTCGGCCGCAAGATCCAGATCGTCGCCGACGACTATTCCGATCCGGAGAAGGGCTCGGGCGCGGTGAAGGTGACGCCGGCGCACGACTTCAACGACTTCGAGGTCGGCAATCGCCACGGCCTGCGCCGGATTAGCGTGCTCGACAAGGAAGGTTGCCTCGATCTCCTCGACAACGAGGACTATTTGCGCGACCTGCCGGAAGGCGCCTCGCAATTCGCCGAGGAGTTCAACAAKGTCGATCGCTTCGCCGCGCGCAAGCGCATCGTCGAGCGGCTGGAATCGTTCGGCTTCGTCGAGCGGATCGAGCCGCACACCCACATGGTGCCGCACGGCGACCGCTCCAACAGCGTGATCGAGCCCTATCTCACCGACCAGTGGTACGTCGACGCCAAGACACTCGCAAAACCCGCGATCGCGGCGGTGCGTTCGGGCGAAACCAGCTTCGTGCCGAAAAACTGGGAAAAGACCTATTACGAGTGGATGGAGAACATCCAGCCCTGGTGCATCTCGCGCCAGCTCTGGTGGGGCCACCAGATCCCCGCCTGGTACGGACCTGACGGGAAGGTGTTCGTCGCCGAGACCGAGGAGGAGGCCGTCAGCCACGCGCTCGGCTACTAYGTCGAGCAGGAGGTCATCACGGCCGAGCAGGGGCGCGAGATGGCGCTCGACCGCAACAAGCGCGAAGGCTTCGTCACGCGTGATGAAGACGTGCTCGACACCTGGTTCTCCTCGGCGCTGTGGCCGTTCTCGACGCTCGGCTGGCCCGAAGATGCACCCGAGGTGCGGCGCTATTACCCGACCAACGCGCTGGTGACCGGCTTCGACATCATCTTCTTCTGGGTCGCCCGCATGATGATGATGGGCCTGCACTTCATGAAGGAGGTGCCGTTCTCGACGATCTACATCCACGCCCTCGTCCGCGACGAGAAGGGGGCCAAGATGTCGAAGTCGAAGGGCAACGTCATCGATCCGCTCAACCTGATCGACGAATACGGTGCGGACGCGCTGCGCTTCACGCTGGCCGCGATGGCGGCGCAGGGGCGCGACATCAAGCTCGCCACCAGCCGCGTCGAGGGCTACCGCAATTTCGCGACCAAGCTCTGGAATGCGTCCCGCTTCGCGGAGATGAACCACTGCGCCGTGCCCGACGGTTTCGAGCCGGCAAAGGCCAAGGAGACGCTGAATCGCTGGATCGCGCATGAGAGCGCGCACACCACGCGCGAGGTGACCGAGGCGATCGAGGCCTATCGCTTCAACGATGCCGCCGGCGCGATCTACCGCTTCGTCTGGAATGTCTATTGCGACTGGTATGTCGAGCTGGCAAAGCCCGTGCTGCTCGGCCCGGACAGCCCTGCCAAGGACGAGACCCGCGCCATGGTCGCCTGGGCGCGCGACGAGATTTTGAAGCTGCTCCACCCCTTCATGCCCTTCATCACCGAAGAGTTGTGGGAGGTGACGGCCAAGCGCGACGGCCTGCTTGCACTGGCGCAATGGCCGCTGAAGCCCTCCGCCCCGACACCGGAGCAACTCGTGATGCTCGCGGCAGCCGCCGGTCCGACCGATCCGCTGATCTCGCCGGCCCTGATCATGCCGATCTTCGACCATGCCGACTTCACCGATCCCAAGGCGGAAGCCGAGATCGGCTGGGTGATCGACCTGATCACGCAGATCCGCTCGGTGCGTGCCGAGATGAACATTGCGCCGGCGACGCTGACCGCCCTGGTGCTAGTCGGCGCCTCGGCCGAGACCAGGGAACGCGCGCCGCGCTGGACCGACGTCATCAAGCGCATGGCGCGGCTCTCTGACATCTCCTTCGCCGATCGCGCACCTGACGGCGCGGTTCAGCTGCTGGTGCGCGGCGAAGTGGCCGCGCTGCCGCTGAAGGGCGTGATCGACGTCGCCGCCGAGCGCACGCGCCTCGACAAGGAGATCGGGAAGGCCGACGCGGACATCAAGCGCGCCGAGTCCAAGCTGGCGAACGAAAAATTCGTCGCCAACGCGGCCGAGGAGGTCGTCGAGGAGGAGCGCGAAAAGCGCGAGGCGGCGCTGGCCCGCAAGGCCAAGCTGCTGGAGGCGCTGGAGCGGCTGAAGCTGGCGTCGTGAGACGCCCGTCATTCCGGGGCGATGCGTAGCATCGAACCCGGAATCGCGAGATTCCCCGGTGCGCAATTGCGCACCTGTGGTCTGGTCCTTCGGACCATCCCGGAATGACAGTCATTTCGGAAACGGCTTGCTCAGAAACTTCGAACCCCTGACGCCATAGCGCCAGGGCAACTCGACGGCCTTGGTGATGCCGATCCGGATGCCCGTCGCCACCTCGAAATCCTCCGTCCGCGCATGCAGCGCGATCGGCGGCCGGTCCAGCGGCAGGGCGTTGTGCGCGATGGTGATGCCGAGCGCCTCGGTCAGCTTGCCCGGGCCCGAGCACAGCGCGTGCACGTCCTGGAGATGACGGCGGCGGCGCATGGCGGCGAGGCCGTGCGTCGGCTCCAGCGCGCGGATCAGCACAGCGGCGGCCGAGCCTTCTTCCTCGCAGACGAAATTGACGCACCAGTGGATGCCGTAGGAGCGGTAGACATAGGCAAAGCCCGGCGGGCCGAACATGACCTGGTTCCGCGGCGTCGGGCCATTGTAGGAGTGCGCCGCCGGCTCGGTATGATGATAGGCCTCGACCTCGACGATGCGGCCGCCGACGCCGTCCACCAGCATGGTGGCACCGATCAGGTCATGGGCGACCTCGCGGACGTTGCGGCCAAAAAAGGCGCGCTTCAGGGCCTTGCCGAGCCGCGGCGTAGAAGTCTTCGAGGTTGGAGCCATTCGAGGTGAGAATCGCCTGAGAACTGAGCAGGATATTGCCCATATCTGCCATGTTCCCTGAAGCGGTGCGAGCCGGGTTGCGATGCCGGGCGAGACCGACTAGGTAGGACCTGAACAGACCGGACACCCCATGGTCGTTATTGTCGATACCATCTCGAACCCGCTGCGCCCGCGCCACCCCGAAAAGGTGAATCGCCCCGATTCCGCTTCGCCGCCGAAGCCGGACTGGATCCGCGTGCGCGCGCCCAACACGCGCGGCTATGCCGACACCCGCAACATCGTGCGCGCCAACGGCCTGCACACGGTGTGCGAGGAGGCGGGCTGCCCGAACATCGGCGAGTGCTGGGACAAGAAGCACGCGACCTTCATGATCATGGGTGACACCTGCACCCGAGCCTGCGCCTTCTGCAACGTCAAGACCGGCCTGCCCAACGCGCTGGATGCGGCCGAGCCGCAGAACGTTGCCGAGGCCGTCGCCAAGCTCGGCCTGGCCCACGTCGTCATCACCTCCGTCGACCGCGACGATCTTGCCGATGGCGGCGCCGAGCATTTCGCCCAGACCATCCGTGCGATCCGGGCCGCGTGCCCTTCGACCACGATCGAGATCCTGACGCCCGACTTCCTGCGCAAGGAGGGAGCGCTCGAGATCGTCGTCGCGGCCAGGCCCGACGTGTTCAACCACAATCTCGAGACCGTGCCGTCGCGCTATCTCACGGTGCGGCCGGGCGCGCGCTACT
>NZ_JBFUES010000074.1:0-14039 GCF_056403875.1 Bradyrhizobium sp. P2_E8 | reverse complement strand
GCGGTGCCAGTTGGCATAGGCCGATACCCCGGTGCCAGAACCGTGTAGCAGGATTACCGGCTCGCCCGCGCCACTCTCATGATAATTTGTTCGAATTCGGCCGGCGAGGACGGAACTGCCGCGGGCGACGTCTGCAGATGAGGTCGACATGAGGTGCTCTCGCATTCAGACCAGCACAACCTTGCCTTCGCCGGCAGACTTCGCCGCGCGCTCGATTGCGGCGCCGAACTCCTTCAGCCCGAAGCGGGCGACGATGGGAAGCTTGCCTGGATGTTCGGCAAGCAGAGTCCAACATTCTCGCGCTGCCTTGGCGAGGGTCTCCCGGGTGCCGTTGCGCTGCCAGGCGCTGATTGCGAATCCCTGCCACCGCAGGGACTTGTACAGAAGGGTCGAGGCCTTAACTTCCACGGGCCGGTCATCCAGAACTCCGTAGGAGAACAGCGTCCCTCCGGGCGCAATCCGTTCGATAAGGGCCGTCGTATCGGGGCCGCCGACCGGGTCGAGCACTAGATGAAAGGGCTCCACTTTGCTCAGGGCCTCAGCAACGCTGGCACCGAGCCCGACAACTCCATTTTCAGGGTCAAGAAGGCGGTAGCCTGCCCCCTCGCGCACGAGCCGTTCGACAGTCATACCTCGTGTGCGTGCCAAATGATCGGCGACGGCGGCAACTGCGGAGCGACCGGCGGTCAGCAGAAGGCGATGGCTGGGCAACGCCGGAGCTAAGTCCAATAGGCCCCAGGCGGTGAGCGGGTTGAGCGGAAACTGACAAACCACCTCGTCGGTTAGACTGCCGGAAAGCTCAGTTGGCACAATATGCACGTGTTCGACCGGAATGGCGGCGTATTCTGCCCATGCACCGGGGCTGCGAAATGCCACGCGAGACCCAATCTCGATTTCAAGGACTTCGGTGCCGATTTGTTCGACGATGCCGGAGCCGTCGTATCCGGCAACCTGCGGATAGACAGGCTTCGTGCCGTATTTGCCGGCGATAAACAGCCAGTCGGCCGGCTGGATCACACGAGCGGTAACACGCAATAGAACCTGCCGAGGGCCGCACACAGGTTTTGGCACCTCCCTATAGTGGAGCACTTCTTCGGCCGCGCCGGCCTGATCGAACACAATGGCCTTCACAAGGGTCTCCCTTTGCCAAATTTCGCGACAACCGTTAGGCGAGGCGTGCTATACCGAAAAGGACTTTCTTTGTATAAGTTAAGATCAAAGAGGTATGGAATGGATCTGCGCCATTTGAGGTATTTCGTCGCGGTTGCGGAGAACGAGCTTGTGACCAGGGCAGCTCAGCACTTGCGCGTGTCGCAACCGCCACTGAGCAGGGCCATTCGTGAGTTCGAAAGTGAGCTAGGTGTCGACCTATTCCGAAGAGAGAAGCAGCGGTTGACCTTGACGGCGGTCGGCGCAGTGCTGTTGGATGACGCAAAGGCGATCCTCACTCGAGTTAGTGGTTTCAAGCAGCGGGCCCTATCGCTTTCGTCGGGAGAGCAGGGTCGCATCCGGGTTGGATACGTTGATGGGGCCATGCAAGGGGGCCTCCTTTCGCACCATCTGCGGGAGCTCCGCGCGCGCTGTCCCTCGCTCGCTGTAGAACTCGTACCGCTCAATACCGAGAGGCAGCTGAAGGCGCTCGCGGAAGGAGTGATCGATGCCGGGATCGTTTACACGCCACACTCTCAATGCGATGACATCGTGATTCACAAGCTGCTAGCAGATCGCCTACTGCTAGCACTTCCGGTGGACGATACGCTGGCGGCAAAACGGCAGATTCGTCCGATTGATTTGGACGGGGCGGCGTGGGTCGTGGTGCCTAGGGAAGAAGACGCCAACTGGCAGGTGCGGTTTGCCCAACGATGCGCCAGCGCCGGCTTTCGACCCGAAATCCGTTACGAAGTATCCCAGCTTTCGGCGATGCTGGGGCTGGTCGAGGCAGGCGTGGGGCGAGGCTTCGTCCCTGCGAGCGCCACTCGCGCCGAAGTCCCCGGCGTCATATTCAAATCCTTGTCATGGTGGACCCACACGGTCAATTTCTGGCTCGCTTGGCGGAAGCAGACCCCCCCTCCAGCCGTTCGACAGCTATTGCTCGCCAATCGAATTTTGGCGGAGGAAGATTGAAGTGGCATCGGGGATGGACATGGGCGCATCTCCCGGCGGTCGATAAAGCGCACACGTAGAGGCGAACCGGCTAAAGCAGACCGCAAGCGCCTTGGCGCCTGGGGTCCGGCGGCGTCCCACAACCCGCAGCTATGTGGAAGCGATAAAGAAAGGTTCGCGCGGTCGCGTAACGCTTGGCTCAAGCCACGCGATTGTTTTAAGCGTGTCGTAATATGCCTGCCCTGAATGAACGCCGCGATCGTCAAGATGAAAAACGTCAACGACACGTATCGTAACAGTTGTCTCCACTCACAGGTGAAATCCGCGTAAGCATTGCGTAAGCCGTAAGCACCCATAGCTCAGCTGGATAGAGCGTCGCCCTCCGAAGGCGAAGGCCACACGTTGTCACTTGGCCCGAGGCTCAATGGTCGATGTACGGCTCAAGACGGAACGCGTCGTGGATATCGACGCCGCCCGAATCCGCATCGATCATCAATGTGGCAACAGCGCCCGCGTCTTGCAGGCCCGTACCGCACGCCCATAAAGCTTGTCACGAAGGGTGTGGTCCGGGGCGTCGATCCGGTCTGTTAACCTTTCGGTCGCATCGCGGACTAATCCGCCGTCCATCCACCGTCGACGATCAGTGATGAGCCCGTCATCAGTGCAGACGCGTCGGAGGCGAGAAACACGATTGCCCCCATCAGATCCTCGACCGTGCCCACGCGTCCCAGCTTAATCCTGGAAAGGACGTTGGCCTTGAATTCAGGGTCTTCGAAAAAGGGCCTGGTCAGCGGGGTCTCGATGAACGTCGGGCAAAGCGTGTTGACCCGAATGCCATGGGAAGCGAACTCGACGGCGGCCGAACGCGAGAACCCCTCGATGGCCCATTTGCTCGCACAGTAGATGGAGCGCCGCGCGCCTCCGACGTGCCCCATCTGCGAGGACATGTTGATGATCGAACCGGAGCGGTTCGCCTCCATGAGCCTTTTGGCGACCGTCTGTACGACAAAGAATGCCGCCCGCACGTTGAGATCCATGACGGCGTCGAAATCATCGACGGTCACGGCTACCATGGGCATCGGACGATTGGTGCCGGCGTTGTTGACTAGAATGTCGAAAGGCTCGCTGGATCCTATCCGCCGACACGCCTGCTCGACGTCCAAGACATCCAGAATCATCGTATCGGCAGACAGGCCCTGCTCGCGCAACCTTCCGCAGAGAACGTCAAGCTCGTCGCCGGTGCGGGCCGCAAGCGTGACGTGCGCTCCCGCCGTCGCTAAGGCGACGGCGGCCGCCTCGCCGATGCCCCGGCCAGCGCCGGTGACCAGGGCGCGCCTGCCATCGAGCCGGAACGAGGGTGTCTGTGGCAGAGGTATCATGAGCCTGGTCCTCGCACGCTCGCAGGGGAAACAGGAGCGGGTTCTGATGACATCGAGCTGAGCGCCTGCAGCTCCCACTCGAGATCCTCAATTGTGCGCCCCCTTGTTTCGATTCCGAAAACCGCGAAGGTCAGGCCCGCCAACGCGTACCAGCAGGCGAAGTAGACGAACGCGGTGGAAAACGAGATGCCGGACGATGCGGGAGCTACATCCGACGACGCGCCGACGATGAACGCCAAGCCCATCGGGCCGATCACCTTCCCGAAGCCACCGAAACCGTACGCCGCACCCATCCCAGTCGCTCTGAGCGCTGTAGGCCAGACTTCGGCCGAATACGGACCGACGACGGCAAAGCCCCCTTCGCCGAACAGGAAGGTGAGCGCCAGAAGTCCGACGAAAGCCACCAAGACGGAAGCCAGCGCATCGCCGAACAGAGCCGCGGCCAGCAGCATCGCCGCCGCGCCGAAGGTGGAGATCAGTCCCGCGGGGCGCCGTCCAATTTTTTCCGAAAGAATAGAGAAACCGACTCGCCCAAGCAAGGCGCCGCTGGTCACGAAGATCATGTAGAAGGCGGCGGAGGCAGGCGGCACGTGGAGGGTCTGCACGAGCAGCGTCGGCGCCCACAATGTGAGGCCGTAATAGCCAGTCTGCATCCCAACGTTTGATATGAAGGACAGCGCCACGCTGCGCGGATATTTGAGCAGTGCGCCGAATCCAGGTTTATTCTCGGGTGCGCTGTCGATGGTCGAAGGCAACTCGGACGGGTCGACCTCGATTGCCCACGCGATGGAGTTCCGGGCTTCTGACGTTCGACTATTGCGCAGTAGCCATCTCGGGGATTCCGGTATCCAGACGCGCAGGAGGAGCGTCGCTGCGCCAAGGCCGACGCAGACACCCATAAGGCCACGCCAGCCGACCGTGGGAGCAACGAACGCGACCATCGCGGAGCCGAGCAAGAAGCCGAACGGAACGGCTGCCGTGACAAGGCCGCTCACCTGTCCTCTTCGAGAGGCCGGAACGAATTCCTGGATCAAAGGCAGATCGACGCAATAGAGGCCCCCCGCGCGGAAACCGATGAGCAAGCGGAACAGAGTGAGATAGATCCAACCGTATTCGACGCTATCGGGCGTGGAAACCAAGGCACCGGTACCCAGCGAAAACAGGGCGAGCGTGGTCAGGAATACGCGTCGGCGGCCGATCCGGTCAGCGAGCCATCCGAAGAACGCAGCTCCCGCCATCGCACCTAGTCCGGACGACAGCAGAATTATCGAGGATGCTCCGAACGTCAGCTTCCATGGCTTCGAAACGAAAGTCAGGACGAAGCCGATCAGGAAGTAGTCCAGAAACTCGAGGACCAGTCCGAATGCGCCAGCAAATATCAGTTTCTTCTGATTGAACGTCAGATCCGAGCGTTGATCGAGAGCAGACAGCATAACGCATTCCTCCCCGCCCCTTGGGCGGCGAACAAGTTATTGCGCAATTGATTCGAAGGACCGGCGGGCTGACCGCCGGCACCTCGATTTGCCTGACGGTTACTC
This sequence comes from Bradyrhizobium sp. P2_E8, assembly GCF_056403875.1. Classification (NCBI taxonomy): domain Bacteria; kingdom Pseudomonadati; phylum Pseudomonadota; class Alphaproteobacteria; order Hyphomicrobiales; family Nitrobacteraceae; genus Bradyrhizobium; species Bradyrhizobium sp. P2_E8. Next base: position 9,019 of record NZ_JBFUES010000074.1, on the reverse strand, counting down.
GGCAGCCCGGCCATAAGGGACGTTCCGGCCGCCGTAGCGGCGAACGCGCACGTTGGCCTGCTCGGCATGCCCGACGAAGCCCTCAAGCATGCACAGGCGCGAGCAGTATTCGCCGATCATAGCGGAGGCCGCGTCGGTCGTGACCCGTTGGAACGTCACCGTCTTCATGAACTTACCGACCCAGAGGCCGCCGGTATGGCGGGCGGCCTTAAGTGTCGGGAGAGTATGATTCGTTCCGATCACCTTGTCCCCGTACGCCACGTTGGTGCGCGGTCCAAGAAAAAGGGCGCCAKAGTTTGTCATGCGCTTGAGGAAGTAGTCGGGATCTCTCGTCATGACCTGGACGTGCTCCGAGGCGATCCGATCGGCTTCGGCGACCATCTCCTCGTCGCTTTCACACAGGATAACCTCGCCGTATTCCTCCCAGGCCTTGGATGCGACATCGGCAGTCGGCAGGATCCGGAGCAACCTGCCTATCTCACTCATCGTATCCTGCGCGAGCTTAAGTGATGTGGTGAGCAGGATGGCCGGAGAATTCGGCCCATGTTCCGCCTGTCCCAGCAGGTCAGTCGCACACAACTCGCCATCGACGGTGTCGTCCGCAATGACCAAGGTCTCAGTCGGCCCCGCGAAGAGATCGATGCCGACCCGACCGAAGAGTTGCCTCTTCGCTTCCGCCACGAAAGCATTGCCGGGGCCGACGAGCATATCGACCGGGGCTATGGACGCCGTGCCAATCGCCATCGCGCCGACGGCCTGGATGCCGCCGAGACAGTAGATCTCGTCGGCGCCGGCAAGGTGCTGAGCCGCCACGATGGCGGGTGCGGGTCGTCCCTTATACGGCGGCGCGCACGTCACGATCCGGCTCACGCCGGCGACCTTGGCAGTGATGACCGACATATGGGCTGAGGCCAGCAGAGGATATTTGCCTCCGGGAACGTAGCAGCCGACCGAGTTGACCGGTAGGTTCTTGTGTCCGAGAACCACGCCAGGAAGGGTTTCGACCTCGACGTCGTGCATCGATTCCCTCTGGTGCCGCGCGAAGTTGCGGACCTGCTCCTGGGCGAACTTGATGTCGTCGATATCCCGCTTGGAAAGCTGATCGAGGCACGACTTGATCTCCGCCTCCGTAAGGCGATAGTCGCCCCGATCCCAGCCATCGAATTTGGAGGAGAGCTCCCTGACTGCAGCGTCGCCGCGTTTTTCGATGTCGRCAAGAATTTCCTCTACCGACGCGCGGACCTTGGCCGCATCCTCGGCCCGGAGTGCCGCGTCGCGGCCACCCTTGAGATATTCAGCCATGTCGATCTCCCGCGTTACTTGATGGCTTGAGGATTGATCGGAGAGCCTGCCCCGCCAGGAAGGTGCAGCGGAGGCGCGCAAAAGAAGAACTCGTAGACCTTGTCCTGCGCGCAATCCTCGGCCAGCTCCTTCAGATAGAAGATCTCACCCATCGAGATTCCCATCGCGGGAATCACGACCCAGTGCCACGGCTGATTGGCTTCCGTGGTCTCGTTGGGGCGCACCTCGCAGCCCCAAGTATCCGAGCAGATCGCGGCCACGTCCTTCTCACGGAGCCAGAAACAAGTCTCGAAACCGAATCCCGGCGCGTTCCCGCCGGCGTAGCCCGACCAATCCTTTTTGGCGAGGCAGCGCTCCTGGTGACCGGTGCGGACGATCACGAAGTCGCCTTTCCTGATCGCCATCTTCTGTGCTTCAGCGCAGCGCGTCAGATCTTCGGACGTGATCGCGTAGCCATCATCCAAGTAATCCACGCCTTTGAAGCGGGCGACATCCAGAAGGACGCCGCGGCCGACCATCTTGTCGCGGACATGCTCGATGCCGAGCTTTTTCGCCCCTCTCACGTCGACGAGAGAAGCGTCGTATCCATTATACATTTTATCGTCGAGGAAGACGTGACAAAGCGCATCCCACTGCGTTGACGCCTGGCACGGCATATTGATCGCATCGTCCGCATACCGCAGGTAAGGAAACGGTTCGTCCTGATTTCCGAGCTTCGCATCAGTGCCCGTCGCAAGCATCGTATGGATTGGATTCCATCGGCCTCCGAATAGGCCCGACTGAATGGGCTCCTTCAATGACAGCCCGAGGGAGAAGACCTTGCCCTTACGGATCAGTTGCCCGGCGTCCACGATATCGGTTGGAGTGACATTGTTGAGGGTGCCGATCTGGTCGTCCGCTCCCCACCTGCCCCAATTCGAAATCTTGTCCGCAGCCTCCAAAATGCCTGCCCTGTCCAGTATCACGATGCTTCTCCCTGATGTATGTTATCGATTGATAACCTACGCGACATCGGCATGATTATTCAAGCTAAAACTGTGGGGATAAATGCTAATATCCATGGTTATCCTCTGATAACGATTTGCATCGAATCTTGCGGATTAATTGCACTGGCGTAACCGCATGGGTATAAAAGCTAAATTCGATGTTCCGCGCTCCGATCGCCGGCGAGCGGATGCTGCAGGCAAAGACGATGAAGAAGGACGACAAACAAAAGCCGCTTGCCCGAAAGTCAAAAGGGCAAAAGCCGGCCGCGAAGCGGATGCGCGCGCCATCCCGCTCGTCGCGAACTACCACCCGCCTTCCATTCGAAGAACGCCGCCGATTGATCGTAAAGAAGGCTGCCGAATTCTTTGCGGAGTCAGGCTTCAGCGCTACGACGCGCGAGCTGGCGGGACACTTGGGGACGACGCAGCCTCTCATGTACAAGTACTTCAAGGGCAAGGAGGAGCTGATCGACGAAGTGTACCGTAGCGTGTTCCTGGACGTGTGGAGCGACCACTGGGACGAGCTTTTGGTCGATAGGACGCAATCCATCGAAGATCGACTAATTGAATTCTATATCAGCTACACAGACGTCATCATGAACCGCGGTTGGATGCGGATGTATCTGTTCGCGGGACTTAAGAACGTCGGGATCACGAGTTCGTACATAAGGCTCGTCGAAGAACGGGTCATACGGCGCATCGCAATCGAGGCCTGTTTCGCTCGCGAGGTGGTCTTCGATTCGAGCAATGAAGCTCGCTATCTCGAGATCGCGTGGGCGCTCCAGGGCAGCATTTTCTACTACGGGGTGAGGAAGCACGCATATGGGCTTGATCCTCACGTCGACAAGAACAGCCTGATCCGTGACACCGTCCACATCTTCCTTGGATCATGGCCATGCGATCGTAAGATGTCGTCGTCGGCTCTGGAGGTCGTCTCCTAGGTTTGCGAGAGGTATGTCCGAAGCCCTCGTTGCAACCATCAGCGTCGGCCGACAAGTAGCTCGAGAACACCCAATTGCGCCTTAGCCGAATGCAATCGTTCATCGAGAAGGAGCCCCTGTGCGACCTGCTCGCAGGCATTCGCCCCAGCAAGCTCTCAGCACGTCGGCGGGAAGTGCAACGGTCAAGTTATAGGTACCCTCTTAGAAAACGATCAGGCTTCCGTCGCCCCTCCCCAGCAGAGAGGGCGACCACCGCAGCATGGCGCGAATGCGATAGCGAAGACGCTCTGGATCGCTGTTTTAACAGGACCGCAAGCGCCGTCAAAACCACTTCGTCCACGGTCGCTGCGCCACGAAATTGGACATGAAGGTGCGCATCCGCTCCGTCGCCTCCGGCCGCGAGGTCACATCGACCCTTCATCCGGCTCTCGGCGCGACCTAAGTAGCGAGGCGCGACATCACAGGCCTCGACTTCCGCCCAACGATATTCACGAGACCGAGATGAACTCGTCGACGTAGCTGCTTCTACTATGGGTCTTGGCCCAATCGCCTGCTCCGTAGGCGACCGCAAAGGGACGAAAGTCGGTTCGCAGCACAATAGCGACATCGTCCCACGTACGGGGAAGAGCGAGCTGGGGTGCAATGGGATAGCAGGTGGACCCTCGCCACCCGAACAAAGGACGTGGATGTTGAGGCGATCCTTCGCGCGGACGCGTTCCGATTGCGGCAGGTGGATGACATTGAATCTAGCATTGAAGAATGGCCGCCTGACCAGGAGTAACTCTCACATGCTGGGGTAGTTTCTGGTGGATCCGCCGAGATGGCCCACCTGCGATTTTGATAGGCGGCGGCGTTCTTGATGGGCGGTGCGAGCGATGACGAAATCGCCCTTGCGGATCTCGATGCCCTGTTGTCCGGCAGATGCGCGGGGAGCGATAAGCAGCGGCTGGAATCCCCGCAATCAAAGCGCTTGATTGGCTCCCGCGAAAGATGCGCATCGCAAGCACTACAATCTTTGTAAAGCTCGTAGAGCAGGAAACGGCCGCTATCGTACTGAGCCCGGTGAATATTGCAGGTGATCGCGCATGGTTTCATTCTGCGTTTCTAAAAGCCCGTTTACAGCGAGCAATCGCAGCCGCAACTGGAGTAGACCTAAATGCCGATTTGAATTGGCAGCGCCTAACGGCAGCCGGCGAGCCGAGCCGAAAGCGCGGGCTGACTATGGCACTCTGAACAAGAGCTGGAGTCTCGAATCGGGAGGCTTGAGTCACAAACTGGAGAAGCGAGATGGGCGAGCCGGAGTTTGTCTACGTGACCTTCATCGAGACTACACCTGAGAAACTGCGGCAGGCCCTGGCGTCGAACGATCTCTCGAAACTCTATTTTTTTTGGCGCAGAACCGCGAAGCGACTGGAGAACTGCTTCGCCCTGGGCTCTCGTTAAGAACGGCATCACCACCGAGACTGAAGATTCTCGAGGCCGATCGGCCACGGCGGCTATCCTACACATTTGCATCGTGAAGAGAGGCTGGGATAATCTCGAAGTTCGCGCCGATCTCTAGCAGCGATGCCGCGAAGACTGGCCGCTCGCGGCCCTGGTCTCTTGAAGCCAGCGGCCCGGTTACATGATCGCGACTAGTTCGGCAAAGATTTGGTCCGATCGAGCCTGCGCTCGGCCTTCGACGTTGATGGGCGGTCGCAGGGGCTGACGACTCAGGCACGCTCAGAGCCCGCCCTCAACCCCTTTCACACTCGCATCGATCAGCAGCTTCGCCGCCGCAAGCGCCGACTGCGCCGGGCCGTCCTCCGATTGCTGGCCGGTGACGTAGATGCCTTCGATCAGCAGCAGCAAGGCGTCGCCGAGCACGTTCGGTTGGCGCGCGCCCATGCCGGCTGCGAGTTCACGCAGGCGCTTGCGGAAAACCTTCTTGTGCGCCTCGGCGACATGGCGCGCGGGATTATCGCGCGAGGGATATTCGACTGCGGCGTTGCTGAGGCCGCAGCCGCGATAACCGCTGGCGACGGCCCGCGACGAGAGCTGGCCGATATAAGCGAGCACATGATCACGCGCATTGCCGTAGGTTTTGCCATCGGGGCGTTCAAAATTTTCCCAGAACTTCAGATCGTAGTCGCGCAAGTACGCGGCGGCGAGATCGTCCTTGGAGGCGAAGCTGCGATAGAGGCTCGGCTTGGTCACACCGGCCCGGTCCACCACCTCGTCGACGCCGACGGCGCGAATGCCCTCGCGGTAGAACAGCTCGCTTGCGGAGGCGCGAATCCGGTCGGCGGCACGGAGAGGCGCGGCTAAGGGCCTTTCGGCTTTTTTCGGCATCTGGCTTCGTCCGATCTTCGGCATGAGCTTGGACTTGACAATGTTACTTACCGGTACGTACATACCRCATCGCAATACGTACCGGTAAGTAACATGCACCAAGCTTCCGTTCAATCCACGTCCGTTTCCAGACGGCCGTTCGGCCCGAACGACGCCTTCGTGGTCGTCGCCGTGATCTTCCTGACGCTGCTCGCCGCAGCCGGACTGCGCTCAACGCCTGGCGTGCTGATGCTACCGCTGCAAAAAGCGTTCGGCTGGGATGTGAGCGTGATTTCGTCCTCGGCCGCGGTCGGCATCTTCCTGTATGGCCTCGCGGCCCCGTTCGCCGCCGCCGTGATGCAGCGCTTCGGCATCCGCCGCACCGTGCTGGGCGCGCTGGCGCTGATGTCGGCCTCGACGGCTGCGAGCTATTTCATGATCGCGCCGTGGCAATTGTTCCTGACCTGGGGCCTGCTCTCCGGCATCGGCTCCGGCGCGGTCGCCAACGTGCTCGGCGCCACTATTGTCAATCGCTGGTTCACCACCAATCGCGGCTTAGTCATTGGACTTTTGACCGCGAGCACCGCCACCGGCACGCTCATCTTCATGCCGGGCCTGGCAAGCCTCGTCGAATGGGGCGGCTGGAAGCCGGTGGTGCTGACGGGCGCCGCGTGCTGCGCGGCGCTGATCCCGCTGGTGTATTTTCTGGTCCCGGAGCGGCCGGCTGGGGATTGATCAACGTACGAAGTTGACGGCTGGTGGCGTTTGGAATCAATCCCGCTGCGATATATACTGCCCAATATGCTCAAGATGATCTCGCATGGCGTCACGGGCAAGACGGCCATTTCGATCCTTGATCGCTTCGACAATCCTGCGGTGATCTGCCTCGGTCTTTTTGCGTCGTTCCGGTGTCACCGCAAAAATCTTGACTTTGTTCCATTCGGCAGACTGGCGAACCTGCAAGATCGCACCATAGACAAGCTCGACAAAGGCGTTGTGCGCGCTTGATGCGATTGCTTCGTGAAGCTTGCCGTCCCAGAAATCAAACTCGCGTATGTCGGCGGCCTTCTCGCAATTCAACATTGACCTTTCAATTTCATCTAGCTCAGATGCACTCGCATGCAGGGCGGCGTGCTCAGCAACGCTCGGTTCAATGAGAGCCCTGGCGACTGAGAGATCGGCGGGGCTGACGTCGCGAAGCGCTGTGTCCGGGAAGAATGGCTGAACGGTTGGCGCTACGAAAGTGCCACGCCCGACGTTGCGAACGATTCGCCCGTCACGCTGCAACATATCGAGTGCCTTGCGAACGCTCGCCCGTGTGGTCTGATATCGATCCGCGAGTTCACGCTCTGTTGGCAGGCGCGCATTCGGCTTAAGCCCGCCCGCCACAATGAGTTCTGTTAACTCCAGGGATATCTGGTCCACACGAGGTTCGTTCATGTCTGGCACGGACCGGCAATTTGGCTTCGTTAAGCACCGCTTCGCACATGCTCACAGTTCTACGCATCCGACAAACCGACGGATAAGTCAATGGCTTAGCGCGAAATGCGCTCTGCAATGTTGACCCTCGTGCGCACCTCCTGCACAACCCGCTCGAATGCAGACCGTACAAACATCGTGTCTATCCCGACGGCTACAAATCCGATGCCCCTCTCGGACCATTCTCGCGCTTTCGCTGGGTAGGGGGTGAAGACGCCGGTGCGGATGCCTCTCTTGGCAGCGATGTGCATGGCATCTGATATCGTGGCTTGCACAGTCGGATGCTCCACTTCGCCTGGAACCCCCAATGCATGCGAGAGATCGACTGGCCCGAGAAAGATCAGGTCTAGGTCGGGTAGGGACAAGATGTCGTTGAGGGAACGAACGCCATCGAGCCCTTCTACCAGCAGTAGAATGGCAATCTGTTCGTTGGCAGTCTCGAACCACTGCTTGCTGCCGCCGTAATCGGCCGCGCGTACCCATGGATTCGCGCCCCGCGTTCCATGCGGCGCAAAACGCGCCGCTCTAATGGCAGATTTTGCGTCCTCCACCGAACTGACTTGTGGCACGAGTACGCCGGCAGCGCCTGCATCTAGAGCCGCAGCGATTAGCGAGCTCTCGTTTTGACGCACTCTGACTATAGGGTAAATATTGCGCCCCCGCGCCGCACTTATCAGGGCGGGAAGCGATTCGGTCCCATAGCTGCTGTGTTCGGTATCAAGTATGATTCCGTCCATGCCGGCTATGGCGGCCATTTCGACGATTTCTAGAGAGGGAATGATCGAAAACATCGTCAGGAAGAGCTCGGGCTCTTTGAGACGCAAGCGAAGGTTCATTTTGGACGCTCCATAGCTCGTGGCGATTTCAGTCAGGGAGTCGAATGGAGTAGGCGGCCATGGCGGCCTCTCGAAAAATGGCCGAGCGTTCGGCTTCTGTGATGGGCCCCAGCGCTTCGAGCATGTGCTCGCAAAAATCGCCGTATGAGACCCACATTCCCTCGACGGGGAAATTGCTGCCGAAAATGCAGCGTCTGGCACCGAAGAGGCGCAGAGCGGTCGCTACGATTGGTCTGTAGAGCGCGGCTGAAGATGACCGCGCGAACGTGCCGAGACCCGTCAGCTTGCAAAATGCGTTGGGGTTAAGCGCAATTTCGTTCAGTCCRTCTTCCCACATCGCGACGTAGTCCCGTTCGGTGGAATCGAGCATGCCGGCGTGATTGAGAATAAATGTGGTCGACGGAAACTCACGGATCAGTCGTGCGGCTCCCCGCAACTGACTTGGAAACACCTGAAGGTCGAACGGGTATCCTCGCTCGCTCAATATCCTCAGGCCGTGTCGCCAATCAGCCTGATCATACATGTCGGGGATGGGCACATAGGCGTAGTTGGAATTCTTGTGCCAGTGAATCTGATGTCGAACTCCGACTACCCGCGAGATGCTTCTGTACTCGTCGATGAGGTCGGACAAGAAGGTGGATCTCAGGTCCGCGAATGCGATGATGCCGTGCGGTAAACCGTGCCCGTCCGCCACGCTATCCACCCAGCGCGCTTCCTCCAATGCGCGCGATGGTGCCCAATTTGCCTGAACGTAGATTGAGCCTGTGACATTGAACACAGAGCTGTCTCGCTTGAATTCGCTGATCAGGTAATCCCGCCTGATCGCATCGTAAGATCCGAATATCCGGGGCCTCGCTTCTCCCATCAGCCAGGGGACATCCCCCATGCGCCAGATGTGATGATGGGCATCGATTACTCCGATTTTTGGCCTCACTAGCAACGTCTCCTCCTCCCGTCTGGTTATAACCAATGCTAATATTGGTCACCAAATGCGAATATCCAGGCTAAAAGTAGCCGCCTGGTGGGCGAATCTTCTTGATCAACACTAAGCACTCGTCTATTGGTCAAACCAATATAGCATTTGGTAAACCAAACGGCAAATGGAGGAGATGCATGCAGGTTGTTAACTTCGCGTCAGGGGCAGTGAGACGGCTAGGCTTCTTGG
>NZ_JBFUES010000073.1:0-14193 GCF_056403875.1 Bradyrhizobium sp. P2_E8 | reverse complement strand
GAAGATCACACTTGGCTATCAGGAGGCCTCGGTCCCGTTCAGCTATCTGGACGGAAACCAGAAGCCGGTCGGCTTTGCCATGGACATCTGCCTCAAGATCGTGGACGCCGTGAAGAAGCAGCTCAACATGCCCGACATCGCCATCGACACTCTCGCGGTGACGTCGTCGAACCGCATCCCGCTGATGGTCAACGGCACGCTCGACCTGCATTGCTCGGCGACCACCAACAATGCCGACCGCCAGAAGCAGGTCGCCTTCACCAATACACACTTCCTCAGCGCGACGCGGTTTGCTGCCAAGAAGGCCGCGAAGATCAACACCATCGACGATCTCAAGGGCAAGGCGGTCACGGCGGTAGCGGGGTCGGTCAACCTGACGCAGCTCGCCAAGGTCAACACCGAACGCAACCTCGGCATCAATGTGATGCCGGCCAAGGACCAGGCCGAGGCCTTCCTGCTGCTGGAGACAGATCGCGCCCAGGCCTACGCGCTCGATGACGTCCAGCTCTCAGTCGCGATCGCACGATCCAAGGAGCCGGCGCTGTTCATGATCAGCGAAGAAGCGTTCTCGAAGCCGGAGCCCTACGGGATCATGCTGCGGCGGGAGGACGCGCCGTTCAAGGCGCTCGCCGATCGCGCCACGGCAGAGCTCTACGCGAGCCCGGAGATCGAGGTCCTCTACAAGAGGTGGCTGGAATCCCCGACGCCGCCGAACGGCCTCAACTACAACGTCCCGATGTCGGCGGCCCTGCGCAACACCTTCAAGAAGCCGAGCTCGAGCTTCGACCCTGATGTCTACGTGGTGAACTGAGGCGAGGGCGCTACCGCGTCCGCGGCGTATCCAGCAACTGGCCGCCAGGAACGCGCCGATTGCTGCGATTGCCGCCAGCGCGAGCGCCCAGGTCGCGAACAGCCGATGACCGATCAGCGCGCCGCTCAAGAGCGGGGCGCTGACATTTGCGCCCGACATCAGGGACTGATAGAGGCCCATGATCATGCCCTGGCGGTTGATCGCGGTCGAGCGCGACAGCTCCGCGGTCACGGGGCCGGCAACGAGCTGGCAGACGGCATAGACCGAGATCGGCGCGCCGAGCAGGAAGGGCGTGGCGCCGAGCCGCTGCGAATAGAACGGCAGCAGCGGCAGGATGATTCCCATTCCCGTGGCGTCCACGGCGACGACGACGAAGGTCGGGACGAGCGTCAGCGCGCTCTCGCCCGCTATCGTCTCCCTTGCCTCAGTCGTGGAACCCGGTCCCATGCCGCGTTGTCCTGGTTCGCATTTGCGTGATCGATCGCACCACGCCGGATTATATAGTTGTAGCCTAATAGTTAGTGTCCTATCTAATTTGCATGGCCCCCGCGCAGGCACATATCCATTCCGAAATCGGTCGGGTCATCGCGCGTCTCGCTCGCATGTGGCGCCGCGAGTCGGATCAGGCGCTGTCCGATCACGGCCTGTCCTATGCGACCGCGATTCCGCTTTTGCTGCTGTCGCGCCAGGGCGAGAATGTCCGTCAGGGCGTGCTCGCCGACGAGCTTGGCGTCGAGGGGCCGTCGCTGGTCCGGCTGATCGACCTGCTCCAGGCCGAAGGCCTCGTGGAGCGCCGCGAGGATCCGACCGACCGGCGTGCCAAAACGCTACATCTGACGAAGGCGGGCGAGGCCAAGGTCGAGGAGACCAACCGGGTGCTGCGGCGGGTGCGGGCAAGCCTGCTCAAGGATATCGGCGCGGATGAACTTGCGATAACCTTCGAGACGCTCCAGCGCATCGAGCAGCGGGCCAGTCGCCTGCATGAAGCCAAGACGTTTTCCGAGGCGAAATAGTCATGCGCGCAGACGAGCCGTTCCTGGTCCGCCATGCGGACCTCGTTTTCGCTTTGAAGACGTTCGCTGCGTCGATGCTGGCGCTCGTCATCGCACTCGCCATGGACCTGCCGCGGCCCTATTGGGCGATGGCGACCGTCTACATCACCTCGCAGCCGTTGGCGGGCGCGACCAGCTCGAAGGCGTTCTTCCGCGTGATGGGCACGCTGGTCGGCGCGACCATGACGGTGGTGCTGGTGCCGAACCTGATCGATGCGCCGGAACTGCTCTGCCTCGCCATCGCGCTCTGGGTCGGGCTCTGCCTCTATCTCTCGCTGCTCGACGGCACGCCGCGCAGCTACGTCTTCATGCTGGCCGGATACACGGTCGCGCTGATCGGCTTTCCCTCTGTGTCCGAGCCCGGCGCCATCTTCGACACCGCCGTTGCGCGGGTGGAGGAAATCTCGCTCGGCATCATCTGCGCCAGCCTGGTCTCGACCATCGTGTTTCCCCGCAGCGTCGCACCGGCCGTGGCCCACCGCGTCGACAGCTGGCTGTCGGATGCGCGCCGCCTCAGCGAGGTGGTGCTGCTGCGGGAGGGCTCAGGCGAAACCCGTCGCGGCAAGCGCCTGAAGCTTGCGACCGACATTGTCGAGATCGACACGCTCTCCACCCATCTTGCCTATGACCGGTTGACCGACCGCAATGCCGTGACCGGCCTCAGTGAAATCCGGCTGCGCATGCTGACTCTGCTGCCGGTGATCGCCTCGCTCGAGGATCGGCTGGCTGCGCTGGGGGAGGAGGCCTTGCGGCGGCAACCCGAGCTGAAGCGGCTTCTTGAGGATCTCGCGCAATGGATCGCGAGCGATGTCAGCGAGCGACGGCCGGCCGAGCGGATCCGGGCCGCGATCTCGGAGCAGCAGGCGGTGCTCGACGGCGGCGCCGACTGGGAGCGGATCATCACCACAAGTCTGCTGTCGCGGCTGCGCGAGCTGGTCGACCTCTCGCGCGATTGCCGTGTGTTGACCGAGGCGATTGCCGAGAGCCGCAATGTTTCGACCATCGACCTGGCCTTTCATTCCGAGGCCGGTGCCGCGCCCGTGCGTCACCGCGACCGCGGCCTTGCATTGTGGTCGGCCGCCGGCGCGGTCGTGGCCATCCTGATCTGCTGTGCGTTCTGGATCGGGACCGGCTGGCCGGACGGTGCGTCGGCGCCGATGATGGCGGCGGTCGCGTGCTCGTTCTTCGCCGCGCAGGACGAGCCCGCGCGCTTCATTCGCAGCTTTGGCCGGTGGTCGCTGGTCGCCATCGTCGTCGTCGCGGTCTATCTGTTCGCGGTGGTCCCCGCGATCTCCCATCTCGAGATCTTGGTGGTCGCACTGGCGCCGACCTTTTTGCTCTACGGCTTCTTGATCGGCCGTCCGGCCACGGCGGGAACCGGGATGGCGCTCGCGGCCAACACTGCAACCCTGCTTGCAATCCAGTCGACCTACAGCGCGGACTTTGCATCCTACGCCAATTCCGCCGTGGCCTTCTTCATCGGCGTCGTCATCGCCGAGATCGTGACGCGGATTGCGCGCGGCGTCGGCGCGGAATGGGTCGCCAATCGCCTGGTGCTGTCGAACTGGAAGGCACTCGCGGTCGCCGCCGAACGGCGCGGCCAGCGCGACCGCGCGGAGTTCGCGGGCCTCATGCTGCACCGGCTCGGGCTTCTGGTGCAGCGCATCGCTTATCTCTCGGAGAGCGATCGCCGCGACACCGACAGCCTCGCCCAGCTTCGGATCGGGATCAACATCATCGATCTGCGCCGCGCCCGCTATGGGCTTGCGGCATCCACCATTGCCGTCATCGATGACATGCTCGATCGGCTCGCTGTCGCCTGCCGCGGCTACGCGGGCGACGGAATGCCGGCCGAGCTGCTGACGAGCGTCGACCGGGCGTTGGCCCAGGCGGTGAAGGATCCCAATGACAGCGCGCGCGAAGACGCCCTGATAGGTCTCGTCGGTATCAGGCGTGGCTTGTTTCCGGACGCGCCGGCTTACCGGCCACGCGCGGGTGAGAGTGTTGCGGCATGAGATATGTGATCGACATCTACGGCGTGCTCGTGCCGTCGCTGCTCCTGTGGATCATCGTCGCTTACGTCCTCAGCGCGATCCTGCGCCGGCTCATGCAGCGCTTCGACCTCTACCGACTGGTCTGGCATCGCGCGCTGTTCGATTTCTCGATCTTCGTCTGCCTTCTCGGCGGCGTCGTCTACCTCTCGGAGTATCTTTCATGAAGGGGAATTTCGCCTGGCTCGCTCGCCTCGCAGTGACGGTCATCGCCGTCGTCGCCGCGCTCGCCGTCGGCCGCGAGCTTTGGGCCTACTACATGGAGCAGCCCTGGACCCGCGACGGCCGCGTCCGTGCCGACGTGGTCCAGGTCGCGCCCGATGTCTCCGGCTTCGTCACCGAGGTGCTGGTCAAGGACAACCAGAAAGTCCGCCGCGGTGACGTGCTGTTCCGGATCGATCGCGAACGTTTTGCGCTGGCGCTACGCCAGGCCGATGCGTCGGTGGCCGGTCATCAGGCAACGCTCGATCAGGCCAATGCGGACCTGAAGCGCTACAGCGCGTTGACGACGGATGCTGTGTCGCAGCAGAAGCAGGAACAGGTGTTGGCAACCCAGCTCCAGGCCAAGGCGGCCTTCGATCAAGCCGTCGCCGACCGTGCCGTCGCCCAGCTCAACCTCGATCGCAGCGAGGTCCATGCCTCCGTGAACGGCGTGATCACCAACATGGACCTGCGCCCCGGCGCCTACGTCACAGCCGGGAAGGGCGTGATGGCGCTGGTCGACACCGACACGCTGCATGTGGAAGGCTATTTCGAGGAGACAAAACTCGCGCGCATCCGCGTCGGCGACAAGGTGCGGGTCCGCCTGATGGGCGAGACGGCCACGCTGTCAGGCCACGTCGAGAGCATCGCCGCCGGCATCGAGGACCGCGACCGCGCCGACGGCGCCAACCTGCTCGCCAACGTCAACCCGACCTTCAGCTGGGTGCGCCTGGCCCAGCGGGTGCCGGTGCGCATCGCGCTGGATCCTGTTCCCGACGCGATGTCGCTGGTTGCGGGACGTTCGGCGACGGTGGAGGTATTGGACTAACGCGAGCGCAGATGGAGTCGCGTTTGGGTTGGGGAAAAACCGGCAACGACCGTTTCAATACCAAATGGTGGAGCTAATCCTGCCTCGCGTGTGTGAGTCGGGGGAGTTGCTTTGGGCGTTTGGTTTTTAGTCCTAGCGGCATGCGTGGTTGGCGCGTTGCTCCTTTTGGCGTTCTGCCGATAGGACCGACAGCGGATGCACTTGTTGCTGCGAAGCATCAGCGAGCCGCTGAATAGCGGTTCCGGTCGGATGGTTTTTGACTGTGCAAGGATGACCGCGTTCACTCCCGGCGTTGGAGGCGGACGTGAGTTGGTTGCTTGTGTTTCTCATCGCCGCGAGCGCGATGGTGTTGATCGCTCATGCGATTGACGCGATGCGTTCCTGAGACTCTTCGAGACTTGGTTTCGTCGGTAGCCAAGTAAGCCACGAGAATGTTCCGAGGCCGGCGAGTGTCAATTCGAGGAACTTGGCCCTGTAAGCCGAGGTTGTCACAGCAGGAGGAATACGATCATGCTTATGTTTTACCTGCCGATCATAATCTTCAACGCGTTGCTCGAAGCAGCTACGAAGCGGAAGGATGTGCCGGTATCCATCGATGAGCCGCCAAGCTTCGATTAGACGCCGATTCCATTGCGTTGGCTTCGACGCTTACTGATGGGCCAACGCCTGCTCAGGCATTTGAATATTTCCTCAACTCCAACCGCGCGATCTGGTTTCTGTGTACCTCGTCCGGGCCGTCGGCGAGGCGCAGCAGACGCGCGGTGGCATAGGCCTGCGTCAGGCCAAAATCGTTAGAGGTGCCGCCGCCGCCATGGGCCTGGATCGCCCAGTCGATGATCTGGCAGGCCATGTTGGGTACGGCGACCTTGATCATCGCGATCTCGCTCTTCGCGACCTTGTTGCCGACCGTGTCCATTGCGTAGGCGGCGTTCAGCGTCAGCAGCCGGGCCTGTTCGATCATGATACGGGATTCCGCGATGCGCTCCTGCGTCACCGTCTGCTCGGAGACCGGCTTGCCGAAGGCGACGCGGCTGCGGACGCGGCGGCACATCTTTTCCAGCGTGCGTTCGGCCAGTCCAATCAGGCGCATGCAGTGGTGGATGCGGCCGGGGCCGAGGCGACCCTGCGCGATCTCGAAGCCGCGGCCCTCGCCGAGCAGCATGTTCTCCTTCGGGACCCGCACATTGGTGAAGACGACCTCGGAGGCGCGGTCGGGCACGCCGTAGAAGCCGAACACGGGGAGGGGACGCTTCACCTCGATGCCTGGCGTGTCCATGGGCACGAGGATCATGGATTGCTGCTCGTGGCGGTCCGGATTGTCGGGGTCGGTCTTGCCCATGAAGATGCAGATCTTGCAGCGCGGATCGGTCGCGTTGGTGGTGTACCATTTGCGCCCGTTGATGACGTAATGGTCGCCGTCGCGTACGATCGAGCTCTCGATGTTGGTCGCATCGGACGAGGCGACCGCAGGCTCGGTCATGGCAAAGCAGGAGCGGATTTCACCCGCGAGCAGCGGCTTCAGCCAGCGCTCCTTGTCCTCTTTCGTGCCGTAGCGCTCCAGCACCTCCATGTTGCCGGTGTCCGGCGCCGAGCAGTTGAACACTTCGGGCGCAAGATGCGAACGGCCCATCACTTCGCAGAGCGGGGCATATTCGAGATTGGTGAGGCCCGCGCCGTGGCTGGACTGCGGCAGGAACAGGTTCCAGAGGCCTTCCGCGCGTGCGAGCGGCTTCAATTCTTCGACGACGGGATAAACCTTCCAGGGCCCGAGCTCTTCGGCCTCGCGATAGAACCGCTCCTCATTGGGATAGATGTGCCGGTCCATGAAACTTTCGAGCTTGCGCTTGAGCTCGACGACTTTGGCCGACATCGGGTACAGCATCTTTCGTCTCCTTGAGCGATGGACGGCGCGGACGTCAGCGTGATCGCGTGCCGCCTCAAGCGACGCGGTAGTCCCTGAACTTCTCGCGCAACGCGGATTTGAGCACCTTTCCGGTGCCGGTCATCGGGAATTCGTCCAGGAACTCGACGGCATCAGGCATCCACCAGTTCGCGATCTTCGGGCGCATGTGGTCGAGCAGGGTCTTGCCGTCGACGGTCGCGCCCTTCTTGCGAACCACGAGGAGCAGGGGGCGCTCCTGCCACTTCTCATGCGCAATCGCGACCACGGCAGCCTGCAGCACGTCGGGATGCGACAAGGCGACGTCCTCGAGCTGGATCGAGGAAATCCACTCGCCGCCGGACTTGATCACGTCCTTGGAGCGGTCGGTGAGCGTGACGTGGCCCTGCGGGTCGATCACGGCCATATCGCCGGTGATCAGCCAGCCGTCGCGGTCGAGGCCTTCGTCGAGCTTCATATAGCCCGAGGCGACCCAGGGACCACGCGCGCGCAGATGACCGACGGACTTGCCATCACGCGGCAGCTCGTTGCCGCCATCGTCGACGACGCGCAAGGTGGTGCCGAAACAGGCGCGGCCCGAGACCTGGCGTCGGTCGAATTTCTCCTTGTCGCTGAGATGCTCGGAGCCCGGCCGCAAGCCAGGCATCGAGCAGCCGAGGGCCTCGGTCATGCCCCAGGCCTGGACGTAGTCGATGTTGTAATCGCGCTTCAGCTTCTCGACCATGGCGCGCGGCGGGGCCGAGCCTGACGACAGCGTTGCACGCAACGTGGAGAATTTGTTGCCGGTGCGTCCCAGCCAGTCGAGCAGGATCAGCCAGAAGCTCGGCACCCCCGCCGACAGCGTCACCTTCTCGCCTTCGAGCAATTCATACAGCTTGTCGGGCTCATAGTTGCGGCCGGGCAGCACCAGCTTCGAGCCGGTATAGGGCGCGGTGAACGGCATATTCCAGCCATTGCCGTGGAACAGCGGCGCCATCGGCATCATCACCTCGCGCACCCCTTCGACGTGTCCCGGCAGGAAGTCGAAATTGCAACAGGTCATGGTCTGCAGGATCGCGGCGCGGTGCGAATAGATCACGCCCTTGGGATTTCCCGTCGTCCCCGAGGTGTAGCAGATGGTGGAGGCGGATTTTTCGTCGAACTCCGGCCAGGTGAAACCGGCGTCGTTCTCCCGTCCCAGAAGCTCCTCGTAGCAATGGACGTTCGCAAGCTTCGTCTCCGGCATCCGCTCGCGCGAGGACATCACGACGTAAGCCTCGATCGTCTTCAATTGCGGCGCGATCGCCTCGACGATCGGCAGCGTGGCGCGGTCGATGAACAGCAGGCGATCTTCGGCGTGGTTGATGATGTAGACGAGCTGCTCGGGAAACAGCCGCGGATTGACGGTGTGCAGCACATAGCCCATGCCCGGCGCGGCGTAGAACATCTCGAAATGGCGGTGGGTATTCCAGGCCAGCGTGCCGATACGGTCGCCAGGAGCCATGCCGAGACGCTTCAAGGCCAGCGCCATGCGCTTGATGCGCGGATGAGCATCCGCATAGGTGTAGCGATGGATGTCGCCCTCGATCTCGCGCGCGACGATTTCCGCCTCGCCATGATAGTCGGCGGCGTACTGGATCAGGCCGCTGATCAGTAGCGGCATGTCCATCATCAATCCCTGCATCATTTCCTCCGGATGGCCATGTCGTTGCATGGCGCTTGTGATTTGCGCGCGAGGTTACCGGAACGCCACGCGCCGTTCACGCAAAAAACGGCGGACGCGATTGCATGCGTCACTTTTTCAGGGCTAACGTGAGGTGAGCTGCCGGCGAAGCAGCGCCTGCCGTGGAGGAAATGGATGTCAGCGGAAAGACACAAGACCGGCGCAGCCGGCACATCTACGATCGACATTTCCGCACTCCGCGCACGCTATCGCGACGAGCGCGATCGCCGTCTGCGCGCCGAGGGCAAGGCGCAATATGTCGAGGTATCAGGCGATTTCGGCCGCTATCTCGACGATCCCTGGGCCGATCCGGGATTTGCGCGCGAGGCTGTCAGCGAAGAGACCGAAGTGCTCATCGTCGGCGGCGGCTTTGGCGGCCTTCTCTGCAGCGCGCGCCTGCGCGAAGCCGGCATCGCGGATTTCCGCATCGTGGAAAAGGCCGCCGATTTTGGTGGCACCTGGTACTGGAATCGCTACCCCGGCGCGGCCTGCGATACCGAGAGCTACATCTATCTGCCGCTGCTGGAGGAGACCGGCTACATGCCGGTGCGCAAATATGCGCGGGCGCCGGAGATCTACGATCATTCCCGCCGTATCGGCCGCCACTTCGGACTTTACGAGCGCGCGCTGTTTCAGACCGTCATCTCGCGGATGGAATGGCAGGAGCCGGAGGCGCGTTGGCTGGTCGAGACCGATCGCGGCGATCGCATCCGCGCGCGCTTCGTCATCCTGGCCGGCGGCCCGCTGAGCCGGCCGAAGCTGCCGGGCATTCCCGGCATCGAAAGTTTTGCCGGACACAGCTTTCACACCAGCCGCTGGGACTACGCCTACACCGGCGGTACGGCTGAAGGTGGTCTCGCCGGCCTTGCCGACAAGCGCGTCGGCATCATCGGCACCGGCGCCACCGCCGTGCAATGCGTGCCGCATCTCGGCCGCTCGGCGAAGGAGCTCTACGTCTTCCAGCGCACACCGTCGGCGATCGGCGTGCGCGACGACCGGCCGACGGATCAGAGCTGGGCGCAGAGCCTCAAGCCCGGCTGGCAACGCGAGCGCATGGACAATTTCACCGCCGTGATCTCGGGCGAGCCGTTCGAGCAGGATCTGGTGCGGGACGGCTGGACCGGCCTGCTTGGCGAGATCCTGCTGGCGCCGCGCCGCCAGCCGCAGCCGGTGACCTCGCTGGAGGAGGCGCTGAAGGTCATCGAGCAGGCCGACTACCGCAAGATGGAGGAGATCCGCGCGCGCGTCGATGCCGTGGTGAAGGACGAGGCAGCCGCGGCCGCGCTCAAGCCCTGGTACAAGGCGTTCTGCAAGCGGCCATGCTTCCACGACGAATATCTCGACACTTTTAATCAATCCAACGTGCATCTCGTCGACACCAGGGGACAGGGCGTCGAGCGCATCACGGAGAATGCCGTGATCGTCGATGGCAAGGCCTATGAGCTCGACTGCCTGATCTATGCCAGCGGCTTCGAGGTCGGCACCGATTATGCCCGCCGCATGGGCTTTGAGGTCTATGGTCGCGACGGCATGAGCCTGTCCGAGCGCTGGCGCGACGGCGTCAAGACGATGCACGGCTTCTATAGCCGCGGTTTCCCGAACTGCTTCCTGATCGTCACGGTGCAGGCCGGCCAGAGCGCCAACTTCCCGCACATCATCGACGAGCAGTCGCAGCACATCGCCTATGTCATCGATCAGGCGCGCAAGCGTGGCGCCAGAACGCTGGAGCCGACGCTCGCTGCCGAGGGCGCCTGGGTCGACGAGGTCGTCAAGGCCGCGCTCGGTCGCCAGACCTATCTCGCCGAATGCACGCCCGGCTACTACAACAATGAAGGCGTGTTCGACCCGATTGCGGCAAGAAACAGCCAGTACTGGCGCGGGCCGGTGGCGTTCCTGCGGCTGCTCGACAAATGGCGCAAGGAGGGCAGCCTGGATGGATTGGAATTGACTTAGGGGACGGCCGCGGAGGCGGGCGGCGCCCCGTCCCGGCTTGAGCGGCGTGATCCAGCAGCACCAGAGCATCAAGGTGAACTTCCTGGCGGGAACGGGGCTGCGTGACTTGCGGGCGTCGCGACTTGCCGGTGTCAAGAGCTTTGCTTGGATCGATTGTACCTGTCGGGACTTGAGCGATCGCAACCGACGTAGGATCATGCGCTCGCGCGAGCCGGTCGCGCCGTAAGGAGAGGAACGAGCAATGATCATGGGCAGGACCGTCGCGACGGCGGTGATCGGCGCGGCCGCGCTGCTTCTCTCTCTGCCCGCGGCCGAGGCGGCGCAATGCGGCAGCACGCCGGCCGGGTTCGAAGGCTGGAAGCGCGAGTTCAGTGCAGAGGCGCAGGGCAAGGGCATCGGCCAGACCGCGATCTCCGCCCTGATGCAGACGAATTACGCCAGCGCGACCATCGCAGCCGACCGCGGTCAGCGCAGCTTCTCGCTGTCGCTCGATCAGTTCCTCGCCAAGCGCGGGGCCACCACCATCGTCGCCAAGGGACGGCAGCTCAAGCAGTCGCAGGCGGCCTTGTTCGCCTCGATCCAGCAGCGCTATGGCGTCCCGCCCGGGCCGCTGATCGCGATCTGGGGCATGGAGACCGGCTTCGGCAGTCAGCGCGGCAACCAGAACATGCTGTCGTCGATCGCGACCCTTGCCTATGACTGCCGCCGCCCTGAGTTCTTCACCGACCAGCTCTATGCGGCGCTGAAGCTGATCGACCGCGGTACTCTGTCGGGAGCGACCCGCGGCTCCATGCATGGCGAGGTCGGCCAGACCCAGTTCATGCCTAAGAACATCCTGGCCTACGGCACCGGCAATCTCGAGGTTGCCGCCAATGCGTTGAACTCGACCGCGAATTTCCTGAAGGCCCATGGCTGGCGTGCGGGAGCCGGTTACCAGCCGGGTGAGCCGAATTTCGCCGCGATCGAGGCCTGGAATGCGGCCGGCGTCTATCAGAAGGCAATCGCGCTGATGGGACGGCAGATCGACGAAGGGGGGACCGCCGCTTCACGCTGACCAGCTCAGCAAGGCGTGATGCGCCCGCGCGAGAAAGTTGTTGCTATCAGGAACCGACGGCATGAGGTTTGCTTTGATCAGATTCAGGGCTGGGCATGAGGAGGCTCAACATGGCAACCCAGATCGTGATGGACCAGACTGGCGACACACGCCACGAGTTTGACCCCGACAATGCCGAAGCGCTGGCGCGGGCCGAACAGCGCTTTCGGGAGCTGACCGGAGCCGGCTTTACCGCCGCCTTCCGAACCGGGCCCGGCGAAGTAACCCGTATCAAGTCCTTCGACCCGACCGCGCAGGAAACGCTATTCTATCCCCGCTTGGTCGGCGGCTGATCTGAGCTGCTCATGTTCGCGGCACTCAGGTTCCGCGCGCCGGCGCGTGCGCGCTTGCATGCGCTGCGCGAACTCTACCGTCGCTTCTTCGGCGAGAATACGCCGGATGCGCGCGGTCGCCGGCTTCTGGCCGAGTGGCTGACACCGGAGCAGCGCGCCCAGTTCGAGCAGTACCGGTATTTCGACGTGATCGGCTGCGATACCGGCAAGAGGTATCGCATCCACTACGGCACGGCCGCCAATGTCCACGAAATCGACGATGCCGGCATGGCAATGATGGGGTGGTGCTTCGTCCCGTCAGGCTTCCTGGTACCCGGCGACGTGATGCTCGCGCAGAAGATTGCGCTCGAGACGGACGAAAAGTCCGCGCTGGCGCTAGCCAACAGGTTTCCGCCGGCAACGCATTCGGAGCATTTTTACCGGCGGCCGTTCTAACGCGACGAGCGCAGGGCGCTCAGGAATGCGTGGTGCGATAGGCATCCAGCGCATGCGCCGCGAAGACGCCGATGCTGCAAAGAGCGAGGATGGCGGAGATCAGCTCGATCATAGCTCATCCTCCCGCACCGGCCGGGCGACGAGGTTTTGGCAGCAGGAATAATCCAGGATCAGATCAAGAAGGAATTGCATGGTGGCCGTCCCTGTATGATTTTGACAACTAGATAACCGGCCAACTGTTTCAGGCGTGTTTCGTCGCACCGGGAAWGGGGTTTCTTGGGGAACCCTTCGGCTGGTTTGTGCGCCGCGGACCCGCTACATCGCGCATTTAGCTCAATTTCTTTGGCCGCGCGTCTTCGCAAGCGGTCTTGCATGGCGAGGCAAAATCATGGCGCAGGTCGAGTGGTTCGACGATCTCAGCATCGGAATGCGGTTCAAATCCCCCGAAGTTCAGGTCACCGAAGCCGACATCAAGCGCTTCGCGGCCGAGTTCGATCCGCAGCCGATGCACCTCGACCACGAAGCCGCCAAGGGGACCCTGTTCAATGGGCTCGCCGCGTCAGGATGGCACACCGCCGCGATTGCCATGAACCTCGCGATCCAGACCCGTCCTTTCGGCCCGCATCCGCTGATCGGCGCAGGCGTCGACGGGTTGCGCTGGACCATTCCGGTGCGGCCCAATGACCGTCTGCATCTGGTCGGTGAGGTTATGGGCCTGACGCCGTCGAAGTCGAAGCCGCAGGGCATCGCGCTGGTGAAATGGACGATGTTCAACCAGAACGGCGAGGAGGTTTACACCTTCACTCCGATCGCGATCGTGCCGCGGCGGGGTTAGGATGGAAGCCGCTTGCCGCTGCCTTGCCCGCGGCCTGAAGCTCTTGCGGGCCGCCGGCAGAGGTGATCATCTCGGCTCCGGGGAATACGCCGGAGGCTGACATGAGACGATTCCTTCTCGTCGCCGGAATGCTCGCAGGCGCCTGGAGCGCCGGGCCCGCGCTAGCGCAACAATCCAAGGTCGGCGACTGGACCATCGAGAAGCGCACGCAGGATACGCATTGCAATGCGAGCCGCGGCTACAAGGACAAGGAGGACGAGAACCGCGACTACGTCATCGTCATCACCTATTCCGAGAAGGCCATCGTGATCGTGATGATCTACGACGGCTGGGAGTGGGACAAGGTCGGCGAGGTCCTCCGGGCCGACGTCGCCACCGATGACGCCGATATCATGAAGAAGGCGAAGTGGGAGGTGATGGACAAGACCACGGTACGCGGCATCTTCGAATTCGACCAGTCGATCATGGATCGCCTCTCGAAGGCCAAGCGCCTCACGCTCGATTTCGAGGACGATGACGACGACAGCATCGAGATGCAGGTCCCGCGCGCCGGCGAGGCGCTCGCTGCACTGAAATTCTGCGAGGAGAACCGGAAGTAGGCCGCGGAGGCGGGTCCGCAAGCCGGGCAGGCGACAGCAGCCGATCGTCGCGAGTGGGCGCGTGACGCTTCGCACACCGTCCGACTGCTGTTCGCATTAATCCTAGTCTTTGGCGAAAACGTCCAAGCCGCATCCTGCGCTTGACGTTACGCAAGGACGATGTTCGATATTCCAGCATTGCGCTGTCGCATTTTTTCCCCGTCCAAGGCGGCGATCGGCCGGCCTGCCTGCTTCAGTTCCCGACGCGCTCGCCCCTATCACCACCGGGGTAACACGCAGATCCCGTCGTCCATCCGATGACGATCCTCCAGGCAAACCGGTTCTCGTCGCTCGTCGGCGAGATCTACGATGCGGCGGCCAATCCCGCGCTGCGTGGCGCCGCATTGGAGCAGGTTTCGAATTTCGTCGGCGGATGTGCCGCCACCATCCTGTCCAGGGA
>NZ_JBFUES010000072.1:0-14292 GCF_056403875.1 Bradyrhizobium sp. P2_E8 | reverse complement strand
ATTGCGCACTCGCAGGGCAGGCGCGCGGCGCACTGGTCGGCACGCGCTTTGATTTCGACGTGCTGGAGCAGGGCGACAATGCCCGCGAAAGCAACGGCACGCGCGTTCACGATCAGAAGATCGCAACCCCGCTCGGCGCGCGCTGGATCGCCTGGCGCGAGGGTTATGTCCGCCTCGATGCCGGCCAGCCGGCCGAGTTGCAGAGCGTGGGGCGCGACGTCACCGACCGCACCGAGACCGAGCGCGCGCTGTCCGACGCCCGCGACCAGGCCGATGCCGCCAACCGCGCCAAGTCGCGCTTCCTCGCGATGGCCTCGCACGAGATCCGCACTCCGCTCAACGGCATCATCGGCATGGGCGGCCTCTTGCTCGACACCACGCTGACGCCGGAGCAGGCGACCTACGCGAAGGCCGTGAAAACCTCGGGCGAAGCGCTGATGGCGCTGATCGAGGAGATGCTCGATTATTCCAAGATCGAGGCCGGCAAGCTCGACCTCGAGCAACGCCCCTTCGCGCTCTCGACCCTGATCGAGGAGATCACCGAGCTGCTCGCGCCGCGCGCGCAGGCGAAGACGCTCGAGATCGCCGCCTATGTCGACGAGCGCCTGCCGCTCGAGGTGGTCGGCGACGCCGCGCGGCTGCGCCAGGTGCTGCTCAACCTCGCCGGCAACGCCATCAAGTTCACCGCGAGCGGCGGCGTGGCCCTGATCGTCGAGCCCGGCATCTGGCCGAACGAGATCAGCTTCCTCGTCCGCGACACCGGCATCGGCATCGCAACCGAAGCGCAGCAACGCATCTTCCGCGAGTTCGAGCAGGCCGACCAGCGCGTCGCCCGCACCTATGGCGGCACCGGGCTCGGCCTTGCCATCAGCGAACGCATCGTCAAGCGCATGGGCGGCCGGATCACTCTCACGAGCGAACCGGGCAGGGGCTCGACCTTCGAGGTCGCGGTGCCGCTCGCGCCATCGCAAGGAGGCGCGGGGCAGACCGCGTTCCCGAGTCCCAACCTCACGGGCAAGTCGATCCTGCTGATTGCCGAGGGCATCGAGGCTTCGCTGATCGCACGGCGCCTGGAGCGCTGGGGCGGCCAGACATGCCTCGTGACCGACGCCACTGTCGCGGAAGCGCTGTTGCCGGAGCGCTCCT
Source organism: Bradyrhizobium sp. P2_E8 (assembly GCF_056403875.1). NCBI lineage: Bacteria > Pseudomonadati > Pseudomonadota > Alphaproteobacteria > Hyphomicrobiales > Nitrobacteraceae > Bradyrhizobium > Bradyrhizobium sp. P2_E8. The sequence goes on along the minus strand of NZ_JBFUES010000072.1, from coordinate 13,146 downwards.
GGCAGGCGGTCCTGGTCGATCGCGCGATCGGCCCTGCAATTGCCGACCGGCTGGGCGAAGTGGCCCGCGCCCATGCGCCGCAACGGCTGGTGCTGCTGACGTCGAGCTCGCGCCATGAAAAGCTGTCGGCGGCCTTCACCGGCTTTCTGGTGAAGCCGCTGCGCGCAGCCTCGCTCGCCGCACGCCTCGCGCTGACCCCGGAGGTCGCATCGCCCGAGCTTGCGCCGGAGCCCCCGGTCGAATCCACGAGTGCGGCACCGGCAAAGGGACTCTCGGTCCTCGTCGCCGAGGACAACGAGATCAACGCGCTGTTGATGCGCTCGCTGCTGACCAAGCTCGGCCACCGCGTCGTCATCGCCGTCCATGGCGAGGCCGCGCTGGAATCCTGGCTCGCTGCCAGCTCGGCCGGCACGCCCTATGATCTCGTGCTGATGGACATCCAGATGCCGCAGCTCGACGGCATCGAAGCGACAAAACGCATCCGCGCCCACGAGGCCGCCACCGGCGGTCGTCACACGCCGATCCTCGCACTCACCGCCAACACGCTGGTGGAGGATCGCTACGCCTGCTTCGAGGCCGGCATGAACGGGTTTTTGATCAAGCCGCTCGACCGCGAGAAGCTGGACGAAGCGCTGGCGGGACTGGCCGCGTCACGGCATCTGGCGGTCTGATCCAGAATTTCACGGGAACCTCATCTCGGCCACAATCGATAATTGAAATCGACCGCGTTGCGCGTCACCATCCTCGGGGGGCATTTGCGATGGAGGATTTCGAGCATGAACTTGCTTTGCCGCCTCGCAGTCGTTGTCCTTTTCGCTGGACTCTCCGGATCCGCCGCAGGCGATACGCCGGAGCTGATCTCATCGCTCAAGCAAGGCGGCTACGTCGTGGTCTTTCGGCACACCGCCACCGATGACAGCCAAAAGGACGTCTATCCCTTCAAGTTCGACGACATGAGCGCCCAACGTCAGCTCAGTGAAAAGGGCAGGGATACGGCGCGCCAGATCGGGACGGCGATCAAGGAGCTCGCGATCCCGATCGGCGATGTCTACACCAGCCGGCTGAACCGCGCGATCGAGGCCGGCAAGCTGATCTCCGGCCGCGAGGTCAAGCCGGTCGATGCGTTGACGGACAGCAGCAACGCCAGCGCGTCGGGAATGGCAAACCCGACCGGTACAAATGCAAAGGCCGGACAGGCCGTGCGTCAGCTCGTCGATGCGCCTCCGAAGGCGGGTACCAACGTCTTCCTGATCACCCACAAGACGAACATCGCCGATGCCTTTGGCAAGGACGCCGGCGACGTCCAGGAAGGCGAAGCTTTCGTTTACCGGGCCAGCGACTCCGGCCCTGCCACCTTTGCGGGACGCATCAAGTCTGCGGATTGGATCGCCAAGGCCGGCAAGTGACGTTAGAGCAAAGCCTGCCATCCGCGGGCGCAACTACAACCGCCGCAGCGCCACGCTCTCGACCACGTGGTCGGGGCCCTTCTTCRGGATCAGCGTCGCGCGGGGGCGGGTCGGCAGGATGTTGTCCTCGAGATTGGCGAGGTTGGTGCGTTCCCAGATCGCGATCGCGGTGGCGGTGGCTTCCTCGTCGGACAACAGCGCGTAGCGGTTGAAGTAGGATTTGGGATTGGTGAACGCGGTGTCGCGCAGCGCCAGGAAGCGCTTGATGTACCAGCGCCGCAGCGCCGCTTCGTCGGCATCGATGTAGACCGAGAAATCGAAGAAGTCGGAGACGACGGGCACCGCCTTGCCGTCGCGCGGCAGCTTGCCGGTTTGCAGCACGTTGACGCCCTCGACGATCAAAATGTCGGGCTGGTCGATCTCCACCCACTGGTTCGGCACGATGTCGTAGGTCAGATGCGAATAGACCGGCGCGCGGACATGGCGGCGGCCGGCCTTGATGTCGGAGAGGAAGCCGAGCAGCAGCGGCAGGTCGTAGCTCTCCGGAAAACCCTTCTTCTGCATGATGCCCTGCCGGTCGAGCACGGCATTCGGGTACAGAAAACCGTCGGTCGTAATCAGGTCCACCTTCGGGCGCGGCGACCAGCGCGCCAGCAGCGCCTGGAGCACGCGGGCGGTGGTGGATTTTCCGACCGCGACCGAACCGGCGACGCCGATGATGTAGGGCATCTTGCGGTCGCGGATGTTGAGGAACTGGCGCTCCGCGTAATACAGGCGCTGCATCGCATCGACATAGATCGACAGCAGGCGCGACAGCGGCAGGTAGATGTCCTCGACCTCCTGCAAGTCGAGGCGATCGTGCAGCGAGCGCAGCCGGTCGAACTCGCCCGGCTCCAGCGTCATCGGCGTGTCGTCGCGCAACCGCGCCCATTGCTCGCGCGTATAGACGCGGTACGGATTATACTGCTGCTCGGGTGCGCGGATATCCATGACGCCGCCTTTCCGTTGCGACTTACTCACTCTTTACGCGAAGCTTTTTCTTCCAACCCTGACATCGAGGTTCGCTTGCCGAGCGCAGCCTCGACCTCTTCCAGCTTTATGCCGCGTGCCTTCAAAAGCACAAGGAAATGATAGAGTAGATCGGCACCCTCGGCGATCAGATGCGCGCGATCGTTTTCGACTGCTGCGATTACGGTTTCGACTGCTTCCTCACCGAACTTCTTGGCGCAATGCTCGGCGCCCTTGTCCAGAAGCTTGCGGGTATAGGAACCCTCGCCGCCGGCCGCCGCGCGGGCGTCGATGGTCTCGGCCAGATCGTGGATCGTGAAACGCGGCATCGGAATTACTCGAAAAACACACTTGGCAGCACACTTGTCACGGCGGCCATTCCCGCCAGCCTGTGTAGCATTTTCAGGAGCGGGAGTCGTCAGGCATCCAGGCGCATGGGCAGGCCGCGCCGGGCCATGTGCTCCTTGGCCTCGCGGATGGTGAATTCCCCGAAATGGAAGATCGAGGCCGCCAGCACCGCCGTGGCGTGCCCGTCGCGGATACCGTCGACGAGGTGGTCGAGATTGCCGACGCCGCCCGAGGCGATCACGGGAACGGGAATGCTGTCGGCGATCGCCCGGGTCAGCGGGATGTCGAACCCCTGCCTCGTGCCGTCGCGGTCCATCGAGGTCAGCAGGATTTCACCGGCGCCGAGCGAGACCACTTCCTGGGCATATTCGACGGCGTCGATGCCGGTCGAGTTGCGGCCGCCATGGGTGAAGATCTCCCAGCGGTCGCCGCCCGGGCGCTTGACCCGCTTGGCGTCGATCGCGACCACCACGCACTGCTCGCCGAATTTTTCGGCGGCTTCCTTGACGAACTCGCGCCGCGACACCGCGGCGCTGTTGATCGAGACCTTGTCCGCGCCAGCGCGCAGCAATGTCTTGATATCGTCAACCTCGCGCACGCCGCCGCCGACGGTCACAGGCATGAAGCAGGCCTCCGCCGTGCGCCGGACCACGTCGAGCATGATGCCGCGATTCTCATGGGTCGCGGTGATGTCGAGGAACGTGAGCTCGTCGGCGCCGGCGGCGTCATAGGCGATCGCGGCTTCGACGGGATCACCGGCATCGCGCAGATCGACGAAATTGACGCCCTTGACGACGCGGCCGTCCTTGACGTCGAGGCAGGGGATCACGCGCACCTTGAACATGTGTCGGCTCCTAGGCGCGCGCGTTGCGGATCAGGGTGAGGGCGGAAGCGGGGTCGAGCCGGCCATCGTAAAGTGCGCGGCCAGCGATCGCGCCGGCGAGCCTCGATGCGCGCGGCGTCAGCATCGCCTTGACATCCTCGATCGAGGCGAGACCGCCGGAGGCGATCACGGGGATCGAGATGGCGTCGGCCAGCGCAATGGTCGCATCCAGGTTCAGGCCCTTGAGCAGGCCGTCGCGCGCGATATCGGTGAAGATGATGGCGGCGACGCCGGCATCCTCGAAGCGCTGCGCGATCTCCAGCACCGTCACCTGCGAGGTCTCGGCCCAGCCTTCGACCGCGACCTTGCCGTCGCGGGCGTCCAACCCGACCGCGACGCGGCCGGGGAATTTCCTGGCTGCAGCTTTCACCAGTTCAGGATCGCGCACCGCGGCGGTGCCGATGATGACGCGGGTGATGCCCTTTTCGAGCCAGGCTTCGACTGTGGCGAGGTCGCGAATGCCGCCGCCGAGCTGCACCGGGATCCTGATCGTCTTCAGCATCGCCTCGACGGCCTGCGCATTCACCGGCTTGCCGGCAAAGGCACCGTCGAGGTCGACGACGTGGAGATACTCAAAGCCCTGCTCGGCAAAGCTCTGCGCCTGCGCCGCGGGATTGAGGTTGAACACGGTCGCGCGCGCCATGTCGCCTTGCTCGAGGCGCACGCATTGGCCGTTCTTGAGATCAACAGCGGGAAAGAGAATCACGGCTTCCATCGCAAAAAGTTCGAGATCAGGGCGAGACCAAAGCGCTGGCTCTTCTCGGGGTGGAATTGCGTGCCGATCGCGGTGTCCTTGGCGACGATCGCGGTGACAGGCCCGCCGTAATCGGCACGCGCGAGCACGTCCGCCTCATTGGCGGCGTTGAGGTGGTAGGAGTGCACGAAATAGGCGTGCTGGCCCTTGGGGCCGAGCGGCAGCTTGTTCAGCACCGGATGCTCGCGCAGCACGTCGAGCGTGTTCCAGCCCATGTGCGGGATCTTCAGGCTCTCGTCGCGCGGCGTGATCTTCTCGACGTCGCCGCCGATCCAGTTCAGGCCCTGCGTGATGACATGCTCCTTGCCGCGGGTGGCGAACAGCTGCATGCCGACGCAGATGCCGAACATCGGCCGCGCCTTGACGCGCACCGCTTCAGTGATCGCCTCGACCATGCCGTTGACGGCGTCCAGGCCGCGCCGGCAATCGGCGAACGCGCCGACGCCCGGCAGCACCAGGCGATCGGCGCTGTAAGCCTGATCCGGATCGCTGGTGACGAAGACCTTTTGCGGATTCTCCAGGCTGCGCGCGGCGCGCTCGAAGGCTTTCGCGGCGGAATGCAGATTGCCGGAACCGTAATCGATGATGGCGATGCTCATCTTGACCCTCCCGGTTCTGGAAACAATCCAATGATGCCGCCGGCCGGAAGCGGCGGCGGGTTCGAAAATTGCTGGCCCGGCGTGTTGCGGGTCGGCGGCGGGCCGCCGCGATCGACGGCCCATTGATCGTTGACGATGCCGTGCTGCTTCTGGCTCCAGCGCTCGAAGAAGCGGCGCTCGGCGGTGTCCTCGTCGTCGCCGACGACGATATCGAGCAGCCGCCACTTGCCGCGCGACAGCGTCCAGCGGCGCAGGCTGGAGGCCTCAAAACCCATCAGCAGCGCAACGATGATATCGGAGAAGAGGATCGCGCCGCGTCCGATGCCGAGGCTGGACAGTCCGGCATGGAACGCGGCGACGAAGACCAGCCAGCCGATCAGCACCAGCCACAGCCGGTTCCACAGCAGCCAGAACGGGCCGAAAACCATCGCCCAGTAATGGAAGCCGTCGCGCACGAAGACGAACTTGTCGGTCGCGCGCAGATCGGCTCCGGCAGGGAAGGGAGCATGAACTGTGTAGACAGGCATGGTGATGCCCCGTTCTCAAGAATTCAGTGATGCCGCCGGCAGCGTTTGCCACCGAGACGGAGATGTCAGCCGCCGAGCGAGCCCTTGGTGGACGGGATTTCGCCCGCAGCCTTCGGATCGATCGCAACCGCCGCCCGCAGCGCCCGCGCCAGACCCTTGAAGCAGGACTCGGCGATATGATGGCTGTTATCGCCATATAGGGTCTCGACGTGGAGAGTCACGCCGGCGTTCATGGCGAAGGCCTGGAACCACTCGCGCACCAGCTCGGTGTCGAACTCGCCGATCTTGTCGCGGGGGAAGTCGACCTTGAACACCAGGACCGGGCGGCCCGAGATGTCGATCACGACGCGCGACAGCGTCTCGTCCATGGGCATGTGCACGCCGGCATAGCGGGTGATGCCCGCCATGGTGCCGAGCGCCTGCTTGACCGCCTGGCCGAGCGCGATGCCGGTGTCTTCGGTGGTATGGTGATGATCAATGTGCAGGTCGCCGACCGCCTTGACCGTGAGGTCGATGCGGGAATGGCGGGCGAGGAGATCGAGCATATGGTCGAAAAAGCCGATGCCGGTCGCGATATTGGACACGCCGGTGCCATCGAGGTTCACGGTGACCTCGATGTCGGTTTCCTTGGTCTTGCGCTTGATCGTCGCGGTGCGCATCAAAACTAGCTTTCGCTTCATTTGAGCATGATCTTTGTCGGAAAACCGGTGCCCACTTTTCCGGATCATGCTCGGGGGCCGAAAACGGGGGTCTTTTAACAGCCCCATGACGCCTTCGCTACTGCGGGAACGGCTGGCCGGGCCTCTACTTCTGCCTATGGTGAGCGAAATTGGGCCCGGAGCGGCCCGTTGTGCCCTCGCTCCCGACCGCCTAAATCAGGCCGGACAATGAGGTACTTCATGCAGGATTCCCAGAACAGCTCGCCGGGCTGGCACGGCACCACGATCTTGACAGTCCGCAAGGGCGGCAAGGTGGTGGTCGGCGGCGACGGCCAAGTCTCGATCGGCCAGACCGTGATCAAATCCAATGCCAAGAAGGTTCGCAAGCTCGGCAGGGGCGACGTCATCGGCGGCTTTGCCGGCGCAACCGCCGACGCCTTCACGCTCTTTGAGCGGTTGGAAGCCAAACTCGAGCAATATCCGGGACAATTGACCCGGGCCGCGGTCGAGCTCGCCAAGGACTGGCGCACCGATCGTTACCTGCGGCGGCTGGAGGCCATGATGATCGTGGCCGACAAGGACGTCTCCCTGGTGCTGACAGGCACCGGCGACGTGCTCGAGCCCGAGGCCGGCGTGATGGCGATCGGCTCCGGCGGTAACTATGCACTGGCGGCCGCGCGGGCCCTGCTCGACACCGACAAGGACGCCGAGACCATCGTCCGCCGCTCCCTCGACATCGCCGCCGACATCTGCGTCTACACCAACCGCAATGTGACCATCGAAAGCCTGGCGACCGGCTAGGCCATGACGCCCGCCTACACCTTCCGCCCGATGACCGCGGCTGACCTGCCGCTGATCCGGCGATGGCTGGGCGAGGCGCATGTGCGGGAATGGTGGGGCGATCCGGACGAACAGTTTGCGCTGGTCAGCGGCGACCTCGACGAGCCGGCGATGGACCAGTTCATCGTGTTGGCCGGCGACAAGCCGTTCGGCTATCTTCAGTGCTACCGCCTGACCGCCTGGAATACGGGCTTCGGGCCACAACCGGAGGGCACGCGTGGGATCGATCAGTTCATCGGCGAAAGCGACATGATCGCGCGCGGCCACGGCCCGGCCTTCATCCGCCAATTCGTCGACGCAGAGCTGCGGCAAGGCCTGCCACGCGTCGTCACCGATCCAGACCCGCTCAATCTGCGTGCCCTGCGCGCCTACGAGAAGGCGGGCTTCGTCCGCGACCGCATGGTCGAGACGCCGGACGGGCCGGCACTGTTGATGGTGCGCGAGCCATGACGCTGGCCAGCGCGCACGAAAGCAAAGCCGCGGTGCCAGCATTCGCCTGGGTCGGCATCGCGCTGCTGCTGCTGGCGCTGCAGGCCTCGATCCTGTTCGCGATGGGGCGGGTGCCGATCTGCACCTGCGGCTATGTCAAGCTGTGGCACGGCGTGGTGAACAGCTCGGAAAACTCCCAGCACATCGCCGACTGGTACAGCTTCTCGCACGTGCTGCACGGCTTCCTGTTCTACGGATTGACCTTTCTGCTGTTCGCGCGCCTGCCGTTGCTGCCTCTGTCGTGGCCGGCACGGCTGATCGTCGCCATGCTGATCGAAGGCGCCTGGGAGATCGTCGAGAACTCGCCATTCATCATCGAGCGCTACCGCGCCGGCACGATCTCGCTCGACTATTTTGGCGACAGCATCGTCAATTCGGTGTCGGACACGCTGTTCATGGCGCTGGGGTTCCTTGCCGCGCGCGTGCTGCCTGTCACGGTGACCGTCCTGCTCGGGCTCGCCTTCGAGATCATGCTGGCGCTCCACATTCGCGACAATCTGACGCTGAATATCTTGATGCTGATCCATCCGATCGAGGCCGTGAAGCAATGGCAATCGGGGCCGCCGATCATCTGACCGCCGAAAAAGCGACTTGTCCCGGCCCGCATCTGACCCTAGCTAAGGTCCCATGACAGACTTCTCTCCCCGCGAAATCGTATCCGAACTCGACCGTTTCATCGTCGGCCAGGCCGATGCCAAGCGCGCCGTCTCGATCGCGCTGCGCAATCGCTGGCGCCGGCAGCAGCTCGAAGGCTCCTTGCGCGAGGAGGTGCTGCCGAAGAACATCCTGATGATCGGGCCGACCGGCGTCGGCAAGACGGAAATCGCGCGGCGATTGGCAAAACTCGCCAATGCGCCGTTCCTGAAGGTCGAGGCGACGAAATTCACCGAGGTCGGCTATGTCGGCCGCGACGTCGAGCAGATCGTGCGCGATCTCGTCGAGGTCGCGATCGCCCAGGTGCGCGAGCGCAAACGCAAGGACGTGCAGTCGCGCGCCCAGCTCGCCGCCGAGGAGCGCGTGCTCGACGCGCTGGTCGGCGCCAATTCCAGCGCGGCGACGCGGGAATCCTTCCGCAAGAAGCTGCGTGCGGGCGAACTGAACGACAAGGAAATCGAGATCGAGACGCAGTCCTCCGGCGGCGGCATGCCGATGTTCGAGATTCCGGGCATGCCGGGCGCGCAGATGGGCGCGATCTCGATCGGCGACATCTTCGGCAAGCTGGGCGGCCGCAGCAAGACGCGACGGCTGACGGTGGAAAGCTCGCACGAGATCCTCGTCAACGAGGAATCCGACAAGCTGCTGGACTCCGAGCAGCTCACGCTGGAGGCGATCAGTGCTGTCGAGAACAACGGCATCGTGTTCCTGGACGAGATCGACAAGATCTGCGCCCGCGACGGCCGCGTCGGCGGCGACGTCTCGCGCGAGGGCGTGCAGCGCGACCTGCTGCCGCTGATCGAGGGCACCACGGTCTCGACCAAGCACGGCGCGGTGAAGACCGACCACATCCTGTTCATCGCCTCGGGTGCCTTCCACGTCGCCAAGCCGTCGGACCTGTTGCCGGAATTGCAGGGCCGCCTGCCGATCCGCGTCGAATTGCAGGCGCTGACCCGCGACGACATGCGCCGCATCCTGACCGAGCCCGAGGCCTCGCTGATCAAGCAATATGTCGCCTTGATGCAGACCGAGGGCGTCACGCTCGACATCACCGACAGCGCCATCGACGCGCTCGCCGACGTCGCGGTCGCCGTCAACTCCACCGTCGAGAACATCGGCGCGCGGCGGCTGCAGACGGTGATGGAGCGGGTGCTGGACGAGATCTCCTTCACCGCCCCCGACCGCGACGGCGAGACCATCCGGGTCGATGCCGATTTCGTGCAGAAACACGTCGGCGACCTCGCCAAGAACGCCGATCTCAGCCGGTTCATTTTGTAATTCCAAAGGTCCGCGCTATTCATTCCGGCGTCGTCTCGGCCTAGTGCGCAATTGCGCACGGGGGCCGGGACCCATAATGACCGGCGGTCCTTGTTGGAAATGATAGCGGCCCCAGCGTTGGCTCAAAACGAACATTCGTGGCTATGGGTCCCGGCCTTCGCCGGGACGACAGCGGAGGTTGACGCGCGTCGGGTGCCGCGTGCCCGCTAGCGTCCTGCAAAACCCCTGGCGCCTGCTGCTCGCGATCAACGCCGCAATCATCGTCGGCGTGTTCGTTCACAAGATCCAGCTGCCGCCTTACGTCCCCTACATCCACCTGCTCGTCGACTATCATTTCGGCTTCATCAAGCGCGCGCTGATCGGGGCGGTCGTCGCGCTGTTCACGGCGAAGGTGCCGGTCTGGCTGGTGTTCGCGCTCGGCGGGGTGACGTGGCTGGTGACGCTGGCGCTGTTCGTAAGGCTGTTTCAAAAAACCTTCGGCTTCACCGCCAGGACGCTGCCGCTGTTCGTCTTCCTCGCGGGCTCGCCGTTCTTCCTGAAGAACTTCATGCACACGCTCGGCCATTTCGACATCTATGGCTGCGCGCTGGCAATCATCCTGCTGCTGATGCCGGCGGGCTCATTGCTGTTCGTCGCGACGGCGGCGCTGTTCTCGATCGTGCTCGTGCTGATCCATCACATCCATCTCTTGATGTACGTGCCGACGATCATCGCCATCGTCGTGATCAGGCACTATCTCGCCCGCGGCTGCAATCGCAGCAACGTCACCTTCGGCACCATCGCCTTTCTCCTCGTCTCCGCGCTGTTCTTCGCGGCACAATTCCTGGGAACGATGCCGATCCCGGAAGCGGATTTCGTCGCGTATCTGAAGACCCGGATGGCCGATCCCTCCCGCACCGACCTCTTGCAATTCAGCTACATCTGGTACCAGCCGCTGGCGAAGGAGATTTCGGACACCTGGGGCCGCCTGCCGCACAACATCCTCGGTTTGCCGGTGTTTGCGCTTCTGATCTGGCTGCACACGCCGCTATGGCGCTATTTTGCGAGCCTGGTCGGCGCGCTCGCAAGCGAGACGCACCGGCGCCTCGTCGTCGCCGCGCTGATCGGCGTCAGCCTCGCTTATCTCGTGATGTTCGCGATGGTGTTCGACTATTCGCGCTGGATCTCGAACTGGGCGGCCTGCATGTTCCTGATCCTGCATGCGGTGAAGATGCTGCCGGCCGCCCGCGAGACTCCGCTGATTCCGGCGGAGGAGCAGAACACAAACATCTTCGGCCTGGTCATCACGCTGATCCCGCGCGTCGGAATCGTGCGGCCGTTCTAGAATCTCGCCCGCCTGATCCGCACGTAAAGCGCGCCCTCGCCGCCATGGCCGATATGCGCCGTCTCGAAGCCGACCACGAAGGCACGGAATTCCGGCAGGCTCAGCCATTCCGGCACCTGGCGACGCAGCACGCCGCTTTCGCCGCCGCTCCGGCCCTTGCCGGTGATCACGAGCACGAAGGTCAGGCCGTCGTGATGGGCGCGGTGCAGGAAACCAGTGAGGGCGCGATGGGCGCGCGTCTGGGTCATGCCGTGCAGATCGAGCCGCGCCTCAATCTCGCTGCGGCCACGCGACAGCTTTGTGCGCTCGCGTTTGCCGAGCGGCGCCAGAGGCGGGACGGACGGCTTGACGGCACGCGGCGCCGGTGCCGCAGCAACCGGACGCGGCGATGGTGCTGGCCGCGTAGCCGGCGCGGCGGGTGATAGCTCGGCCCGCGGCACAGTCTGCGCCTTCGGCGCACGTTGTTTCCGCAGCGGCTTGACCTGTTTTGCGACCGTATCCCACAGCGCGCGCTCATCCTCGCTCAGCGCGCGGCGGCGCGGCGAGGGGCGAGGCTCCAGTACGGGCGGACGGGACGATCGCTTCATTGCTGCCGATGGGAACGATTCTTCACCGGCCGCCGCGGCTCTTGAACGGGCTCTATCACGGGACGCGGCACCGGCAACGGGACAGGGCTGGCGACAGCGACCGTCTCACCTTTGCCTGGCGCCTCGGCTGCGGCCGGAGCCGCCGGCTTGGCCTGATCCCTAGCAGGTTCGGTTTGCGGAAACAGCTTTGCGATCTTCGCCGAGGGCCGCGGGTCCGGCACCGGCAGCCGCGCGGCGCGCGCCGTGGGATCGAGGCCCTTCGGCACCAGCATCACGAAGTGCATGGGATGGCGCAGCCGCCCGGAGACGCGGCCGGCATCCGCGCCGGCACCGAAATAGAGATCGGCGCGCGCTGGGCCGATGATGGCCGAGCCGGTGTCCTGCGCGATCATCAGCCGATGGAACGGCGTTTTCGAGCGCTCGGAGTCGATCGGCAGCTCGCCTTCGATGAAGAACGGCGTGCCATAGACATGCAGCGATTTGTCGACCGCGATCGAGCGGCCGGCCGTCAGCGGAATGCCCTGCGCACCCACCGCCTCGTCCTTGTCCGAGAGATTGACCTCGCGGAAGAAGATGTAGGCGCGGTTCTGGCGGCGCAGCTCCTTGGCGCCATCGGGGTTCTGCGCCATCCACTCCCTGATCTTCTGCATCGACATCTCTTCCCTCGGAATGATGCCGCGCTCGATCAGGATGCGCCCGACGGCCGTGTAGGGATAGCCGTTATAGGCGTCATAGTTGAGCCGGAGCGTGGTGCCGTCATCGAATTTGATCCGCGCCGAGCCCTGGATCTGCGCGAACAACAGATCGGTCGGGTCCTTCAGCCAGGCGATCTCCAGCCCGCGGCCGGCGATCTTGCCGTCCTCGATCTCGCCACGGTCGTAATAGGGCACCAGCTTGCGGCGGCCGATCTTGCGATAGACCGGGCCCTTGTTGGGCAGGCTGACCGAATCCTGCTTGTAGCCGCGCACGAACAGGTTCGAGGGCCGGCGATAGACCGGGACATTGTAGACATCGGTCTGCGTCCGCGATCCCTCCAGCACCGGCTCGTAATAGCCGGTGACGAAGCCATCGGGCTCTCCGAGGCGGGAGATGCGCAGCGGCGCAAAGTTCTCCTCGAAGAAGGTTTTCGCCTTGGCGTCGTCGCTCAGCTCGAGCGTCTTGGCGGCCCGGCACGGCTCGCTCAGCGATGCCCCCAGCGCCTTGTATTCGCTCTTGGGCTCGGGAGCGCCGGTCTGCGCGTTGATCGAGCGGCAGCTCGCGCGAAATGTCTTGTAGGCCGCGAGATGATCGTCCTCGCTCCAGCCCTTCACGTCGGCCCAGGCCAGCGGCAGGTATTGCGCGCCGGGAATCTCGAACGGCAGGGGGAGCTGCGGATAGGGCAAGGCCCGCGGCGGGGTGGCGGGTAATTCCGGAAGGTGATGATGATGGCTGCGGTAGTGGCGCCGCGCCGCCTCGGCGCCGAGCGAAAACGACGACAGCACGACGACACCCGCGCAAAGCGCCGTCGCGCTGGTCTTCAGGAAGACCTTAATTCGCGCTTCCGGTGCCAACCAGCTTCCAGTTCGGATCGCGAGAGGTGGTGTCGCGGGCGAAAGTCCAGATGTCGGTGATGTCGGCGACCGTATCGGCGCTGCCGTCGACGATGTTGCCGGCCTTGTCGCGGGTGGCCRAGATCATTTGCGAGACGAAGCGGATGGTGAGCTGGGCGGTACGGTCGCGCAGCTCGGCGCCGACGAGTTCGGCCTTGTCGATCGAGACGAAGCGCGTCTCGGTCTTCTGCTCGTTCTTCT